>CALXKG010000045.1 GCA_944388825.1 uncultured Clostridia bacterium
AGAGGTTGGAAAATAGGTGCGAAAAGCGGAAATTTCCACGCTTATAGAAATCTGTGCTATAATGGGAAGCAGAACGAGAGGGGGCGTGGATATGAACATCAAGCTGACAATCCCGGAGCGGCTTAAAAATTTGCGGACAGAGCGCGGCCTGACGCTGGAGCAGATGTCCGAGGCAAACGGCATTTCTCGCGCCGCCCTTGGCAAGTATGAGGCAGACGATTTTAAGGACATTAGTCCGTTCAGCATCGCGGCGCTGGCAAAGTTCTATGGTGTGTCCGCCGATTACCTGATGGGATTGACGGAAACAAAAAATCACCCAAACACAGAGCTGGATGCTCTGCATTTGGGTGACGATGTGATTGAAGTATTGAAAGACGGGCTGTTCAACCACCGGCTGCTGTCGGAGCTGATTTGCCACAAAGATTTTCAGCGGTTGATGCTGGACGCAGAAATTTATGTTGACCGCATCGCGGATATGCGAATCAACGACATGAACGCCGTGCTGGAAGCCGTGCGTCAAATGGTGCTGGCAAAGCGAGAGGATAGCGCCAACGATCTCTATCTCCGCACGCTGGAAATGGCTCAGGTGCCGGAGAAAGAATATTTCGGTCATGTGGTTGCAGATGACCTGACAGGGATACTCCGTGATATTCGGGAAGCCCAAAAACCGACAGCACAACAGCGGACGAGCCATCCGCTGCGGCGCAAGTCCAGCAGCAGTTGCAGACTGCCATGAATTTTGAGGGCAGCAGCGACGAAAAGAAGGCGCGGGCGTTTCTGGCAACTTTCGGCATTGACTATGATGTTATCACCAAGGAGCAGTTCGTCAATCTGATTGAGGTGCTGCGACTGTCCAAACACATGAAAAGCCCCATAAGCCAGCGGGGCAAAGGCAACATGACGCACGGGAAAGGCATAAGAAAACGAAAATAGGCAAGAAAATACGCCGTATCCAGCAAAATCTACTGAATACGGCGTATTTCTTCGTTGCCCAATCCTGCCTGACAGACGCCATAATCGTATTCTTTCAAATCACTTTCTTATGAGCACCTGTCCTATACCAGGGCCGGTTTTTCGGATAAGGGGATTTTCAATCCAGCTTCAGCCGCATCTCGATATGGGGGATGCCGTCTTCCAGGAACTCGTCCGACGTCTGGATAAAACCCGCCCGCTCGTAAAAGGGCTTCGCGTAGGTCTGGGCCTCGATGACGATCTCCCCCGCCCCGAACTTTTCCTTGGCCGTCCGGATGCCCAGCGCCAGCAGCCGGGAACCGACCCCGCACCGCCGCTGGACGGCGATCACCCGCCCGATCGACGGCTCCGGGAAGACGGTCCCGCCCGGCAGCACCCGCAGGTACCCCTGCAGGCCCGCTTCGTCCCGGAAAAAGACATGATAGGCTACTTTATCATAGTCGTCGACCTCCTGATACGGGCAATTCTGCTCGACGACAAAGACCGATACCCGCAGCTTATAGATGGCAAAGAGCTCGTCTGTACTTAACACGGAAAAGTGTTTGACAACCGTTTCCATCGGGAATATTCCTCCTTCTACCGCCAATATGCCTTATTTCCGCAGCCCCTTCGGGTAGTGGTTTTTCCGGCTGCGTCCGTCCGATTTGACCCATCCCAGGGGATACCCGTTCCCCGCCAGCTCCACCACCGCCGGCAGCCACCCTTTTTCCCCTTCCGCCGGGAGCGCTTCCCCCGAAAGGTACCGGGCGGCCTCCTCTTCCGGCAGGGCGGCCCGCTGCAAAAAGGCGGTTTCCGGCAGCGCCATACAGAGGGCGTGGGCCGGCTCAAACCGGTTTTTCTTAAAACTGCCCAGCATCAGCCCCGCCCGCTCGGCCTTCAGCTTCCCGACGGGCAGGGCGTTTGCCGGCATCCGGTAAAGGGTGTCGCCAAAGAGGGTAAAGACGCCTCTTTCCAGCCACCGGGCCGCCCCCTCCGCCAGCGTCTCCCGGCAGAAGCCGGCAAACAATTCCTCCTGCCGGTCGGAGAGTACCGCGCCGCTGCCCGTCTCCGCCGGCGGGAAAACGGGGGAAAGGTCCGGAGCGTCCGCCGCCTTTTGCAGCCGGGCGATAAAATGCCCTTCCCCTTTGGCCTTGTGGGGCCAGACCCGGACAGTCTTCCGTATCCCCATTTCTTCCGCCCCGTCCGGATCGCCGGTGAAATCCGCCCGGCCGGGGGAGAAAAACGCCCCCACCGGCGTATCCAGCAGCGCAAAATCCGGGTGGCGGATGAGAAACCGCCGGATGCAGTCCTCGTCCTCGTCGGTGGAAAAGGTGCAGGTGGAATAGACCATCTCCCCGCCGGGGGCGAGCAGGTGGGCGGCGCAGTCGAGGATCATATCCTGCCTTTCGGCGCAGCGGCGGACGTTTTCCTCGCTCCACTCGGTCAGCGCGATCTCGTTTTTGCGGTACATCCCTTCCCCGGAGCAGGGGGCGTCCACCAGTACCCGGTCGAAGCACCCGGGGAAAAAGGCGGCCAGCCGCTCGGGGCTCTCGTTTAAAACGACGGCGTTTGCCGCCCCCATCCGCTCGAGGTTCTGGGCAAGGATCTTCGCCCGGCCGGGGACGATCTCGTTCGCGGCGAGCAGCCCCCGCCCCGCCATCTTCGCCGCCAGCTGGCTGGATTTGCCGCCCGGCGCGGCGCAGAGGTCGAGCACCCGGAACCCGTCCCCTGCCGGGATGGCCAGCGCCTCCGCCGCCGACATGGCCGACGGTTCCTGGATGTAGAAAAGCCCGGCTTCATGGTAGACGCTCCGGCCGGGGCGGGACTCCGGGTCATAGGTAAACCCGGTCCCGCACCACGGGATGGGCGAAAGGGAAAACCGCCCGCCAAGCGCCGCTTCCAGTTCTTCCGCCCCGATTTTCAGCGTGTTGGCCCTGAGCCCGTAGTGCCGCTCCCCGAGGGAAAAGCCTGCGAGGAACTGCGGGTATTCATCCCCCAGCATCCGTTCCATCCGCGCGGCAAAGGCCGCCGGCAGCCCCTCGGGGGTAAACCCGCCGCCCATCAGTTTTCCTCCTTCCGGAAAATGATCTCTCCCGTCGCGGCGTCCATCCGCTCGACGATCGCGAGGGACTTTAAATCGACCCCCATCGCCCGCAGCGCGGCGCCGCCTTTCTGAAAGCCCTTTTCGACCGCGATGCCGGCGCCGGTGAGGGAGGCCCCCGCCTGCCGGACAATATCGAGAAGCCCCATCACCGCGCAGCCGTTGGCGAGGAAATCGTCGATGATGAGGACATGGTCGGAAGCCGACAAAAACTTT
>CALXKG010000046.1 GCA_944388825.1 uncultured Clostridia bacterium
CCCCGGCGTCTTCAGAATTGTCACTTCGCCCCCGTCGATCAAGGTGACGGTTTCGTTCTGGTTATGGATTTTGAGGGTCAGGGCCCCCGGCGCCACCGGCAGCGCCCAGCCGTCCAGCATAAACGTATAGGACACATTATCCACTCCTTAACTGATATGCGCCCCTTCGGCCGAGACGTTGACCTCCTCGATGAGCCGTTCGCCCAGCCCCCGGTAGATGCCGTCCAGATCCATATTCGACGCGATGTGGTTTTCGTTCTGCATATGGAGGACGATCCGGGCGGTGGTATAGCGGTTCACACTCTTCCGCTCGGCCAGGTCCTTCATGCAGGCAAGCTCTTCCTTCGCGGCGTCCAGCGTATTCGCCGCGGCCGCGGTATTGGCGGCAGTGTCGGCCGTGTTGCCGGCCGTATCGGCCAATAGGCTTCCGTAGTCCCCGCCGAAGGCGCTGCTGCTGCCGTCCAGGTTAAAGAAATCCCCGACCTTCTGGTCGACCCCCTGGCCGAAGGAATACCCTTTGGAAAAGGCGCCGGTCAGGTCAAAGTATTCCATCGGCTTGACGTATTCCTTGTAGCCTGAGTTGTCGATGACCTCCTGCCGGGCGGATACGGCCGAATCATAGAGGCCGTCCAGCCAGCCGGTCAGGTTAACCTCTACCCCCGGGATCATGTTGACCAGGTTTTCCAGCGCATGGGCAACCTTGGAAATATACCCCAAAATGGTAATTGCCATGTCATAAAAAAGAACCTTAATGGCAGCAACCGGGTTGTTAAAGAGGTTCCCGAGGAAGTTGGCAAACATCGCAAACCCGTGCTGTATCGGGACAACGACCGAATTTAAGAGGAAAGCGGCCAGCGCCGCGAAGATGCCCATGACAATACCCGTGGCCGAAACGGTCGAATCGGTCCATTTGTTATAGGCAGCCACTGCCGCGTAAATCAACCCGATCAGCAGCACAATTGCCATCACAACCCATACCACCGGGTTCATCGCCATAATCGCGTTGAACACCGCCTGCACGGCCGACCACGCCGCCGTCGCTGCCTGGGCGCCGTAGGCCGCCACCGCGTAGACGGCAAAGGCCCCGGCAATCCCCAGCACAACCGGCGCGATGATGTCGAGGTTGTTCGCCACCCAGCTTATGAGGTTCAGGACCGGCTGCAAGGCGGTGAGCGCCATATTCCCGAGCGCCGTCCAAACCTGTCCCCAGGTCATCGGCATCGCCTCAAACTTCCGGTTGATCTCGTCTGCCGAAGAGAACATCGCGTTTTTGACGACATCGGCGGTGATCTGCCCTTCCGACGCCAGCTCCCGGATCTCGCCGACCGACACCCCCAGATAGCCGGCGATGTTCTGGATGATGCCGGGGGCCTGCTCGAAGATCGAGTTGAGTTCTTCGCCCCGCAGCACCCCCGACGCCATCGCCTGGGTCAGCTGTAGCATGGCCGCCTGCTGTTCCTGAATAGACGCCCCGCCGATGACGAACTGCTTGTTGATCAGCTCCTGGAAGGCGATGACCTCAGGAAGGCCGGAAAAGGCGTCCCGCGCGTTCATCCCGAGGCTCGCGACGGCCGAAGCGGCGTCCGCATAGGCGGTCCGGGTCCGGTTTGCCATCCCCATGACCTCCGCTTCCAGCGTGTCCAGATCCCCGCCGCCGTACATATCCTGGGCATTCCCCAGCCTCGCGTTTACGCTGGTCAGCTGGTCGGACAGCCCCACCAGCTTTTCCACCGCCTGCATCCCGCCGTAGGCCGCGGCGAACCCCTTGATTTTATCCAGCAGCGCATCGGCCGCCGAACCACCGCTTTGCAGCGAACGGTTAAAGCTGTTCTGCTGCTGCCGGGCGGAATTGATCGCCGTTTCGACTGTATCCAGCTGTCCGGCCATTTTAGTGAGCTCCGCCCGCGCCTCAATCATATCCCCCACCAGCCCATTGCTGTCGGCGGCGGCTCCCATCCGCTCGAAGGAGCCGATAACGGTGTCCATCACCTTCACCATGCTTCTAAGCGGCCCGGTTACGCCGTCATAGAGGGAAATTGCCGTCTTGATGGTCGCCATTCACACCCCTCCTCAGCGCTTTTTCCGGACCGCCGCCCGGCGGGCCTTCTGGTTGGCCTTCTTTTCCGCCTCCGCCCGGACCGCATAGCAGGCGGCTACAATCGCCTTCTCCCGCACCGGCAGTTCCAGATACTCATGGGGCCACCGGTGCATTTCAATAAACGCAAAGTAGATAAGGCGGGCTTCCTGATCACCCGCCTCAATCAGTTTTTTACGTATTCGACATCCGACTGGAACGCCTGCTCATACCCCGACATCTCGCTGACCTTCTGCAAAAGCGCGTCGTACTCCCCAGGGGTCAGCATCGTCCGGATGAGGTCCTCGGCGCACTTCACATGGTAAAATTCCTGGAGTTCCGGGTCGTTCAAATTCGGGAATTTAACCGCCGCCGTCACCAGGCGGCAGAGGTAGAGCGACCGGTCGGTCTCCTGGGTGAACTGGGTGCGGGCGCGGTTTACCGGGATACGCCTGGTGCAGGCGTCCAGGATCTCGTTTACCTCTTTCGGGGTCGGGGCCACCAGCTCCCATTCGACCGGCTTCCCGTCCCCGTCTTTAAACCGCTCGGACGCGGCAAAATTTTCCCGTACCCGTTCCAGCGCTTCCGGCTTCATAAACGCAGATAAATTGCTCATCTTTTACCATCCTTCCTGTTTTTGTACCGGCAAAGGCCCTCAGTCCCCGCCCTGCATCCCGCTTAAAAGGTCAAACGTTTCCGGCATATCCCAGCTGTTGAAGGTGCCGGAAATATCTTCGTCCAGCACCTCTTCCCCCGCCTGGTACTTGGCGATGACCAGGCTGTCAATGAGGCAGCCGGTCAACGTCACCGTCTGCCGCCCGGCGACCGAGGAAGGGTCCTCGTTGGTCACCTGGATGTCAAAGGGTTCCAGCCGCCCGGTCTTCGCGTACTGCAAAAGCCACTTCCGGAAGACCGACGTGTTATAGTGGGCGGTACCCGACCAGCTGCCGCTGTAGCCCGCCGGCTTTTTGCCCATCTGCAGCTGCCCGAGGATCGGGACGTCGACGATGTTCACCTCCGCCGTCGCCTCGAACTGATACAGCTGCATCATATTGTACCGGTTCCCGTCCAGCGTGACATACACCTCCGCCAGCGAACCGGAGACCGAATCCATCGGGTTCATCGTAATTGCCAAAGACTGCACCCCCCTTTTAGTTGACCCGCACGGTCATATAAAGCTGCGTCATCGCGCAGACCGGCGTGATATGGACGTCGACCGCAACAGCCTTCAGCGTCTCCCCCTGCTGGACGGAAACGTCCTCCGAGTCAAAATCCTGTATGGCCCGGATCCGCTGCAGCTCGGTCAGGAGCTTGACGATATCCGCCCAGAGGGAGACCCGCCCGGCGTTGTCGTTGGGCACTTTCCCGACATAGCGGGTGTTGAAGAGGACGGCGATATCGTTTCCGATCTGGTCGAGCAGACGCATCACCTGGTTGTCCGAAAAATCGGCCGACTTTTCATCGGTCACCGAGGTAAAGGTGTTGCAGTCGGAAAGCACCCGTACCTCGTCCCCGACCCGGTGGAAGATAAACTGCCCCGCCTGCATCGCCGCGGTCAGCTCCGCCTGGGTATAATCGACGTCGGGGGAAAACGCGCCGGTATAGGCGCTGTTCTGCACCGTCGCATTGACTGCGCATCCCGCTTCCGCGCCGGTCACCCACCAGACCAGCGCGGGGTCGGTATCCGCCCCCGTCAGGCCGTTCTCGACCGATATGACCCCTTCATAGTCCGCTTTCTCATACCGGAAGAGGACGCACTGGAACTTGACGCCCACCTCGTCCCGCATCCGCTTTGTAAACTGCGCGAACAGCTGCTTGACCGTCTCATCGGTCGAAAGGCAGCCCAGCGTGTTGAAGCTGTAGGATTCAAACTTGTCCAGCGCCGCCTGGTAATTCTCGTCCTCCACCTCCCCGTCCTCGCCGCCGGAGAGCGGCGTCCCGGCGGTGGCGGCAAGGGTTGCCTCCGCCTTCCAGTCGACAAAGGCGTTCGGGACAAGCCCCGCCGCCGAAGAAACGCCCGCCTGCTCGTCCACCAGCGTACTGCCGAGATAGGTCTGCACATCGTACAGCTTCGCCTCCGCCGTGCTGGCGGCGTTTTCCGCGATGACGACCCGCAGGCTGTTCCCCCGGGCGCCGGGATACTTCGCGGTCGCGTAGGTGCTAGAAGCCTTCGTCCCGCCGCTGTTCAGCCGGTAAAAATAGACGGTCTGCGCCCCCATGAACAGATCCCGCAGCCCCGCCATTTCATCCGCCGTATACGGGTAGCCGAAAATCTTCAGGCTGTCGGTCTGAAACTCCCCCGCCGTCACGGCGAATACCGCGCCCTCCGGCCCCCAGGGAAGCGCCGCCGGCATC
>CALXKG010000047.1 GCA_944388825.1 uncultured Clostridia bacterium
GCGTAAAAGACCGCCGCCTGTGTTTCCGGCGGGTCGGCCGCCATCCGGCAGCGCAGCCCCACCGCCGTCCACCCGGCCAGCAGGCCAAAGAGACAGAGGGTGATAAAAAACGCCGTCCAAAAGGGCCGCAGCCGGCTCAGCCTTTCGCATACCCACAGCCGCATCCGCACCGCCCTTTCCCGGCGCCGGGAGAGGGCGGTTTCCGTTTTGATGTTTTCCATTGTTATCCTTTCAGCAGGTTTGCCAAACTTTCCCCGATCCATTTCCCCGCCAGCTTTGCCTGCGCCAGCGTGTTCCCATGCCCGCCGACCTCGATCAGCAGTGAACCGGACGTCAGGTTCTGGTTGTAAAACCGGTAATCGAACAGCACCGGCCGGGTAAACCCCGGGTGGTCGCTTTCCATCTGCTGCTGCAGGTCGATCGCGAACGCGAGGTTCTGCCGCCAGTTCGGGTAATCCATCGTCCCGTCGTCGCAGCCGGAGATGATCATCACCTGGGCGGCGGTCCCTTCGTCCGACGTCACGACCGGTGCCGTCACCGTGTCGCCCGAAATGATCGCGTCCCGGTGGATATCCAGGACGACTTTGATGGACGGGTATGCCGCCAGGATGTTTTGCACTGTTTCGGCCGACCGGTCGTAGGAGCCGTTGTAGGAGGGGTAATCGTGCTGGGTGACGTCGTGGATGACCCCGATGCCTGCCTTCTCCAGCTCCTGCGTGATCACATCCCCGACCGCCGCCATGTTTTCCGCATTGTCGGTCGACCGGCTGGGCCAGGTGGTGTCGTAGACGTCGCCGGTGAAGGGCATATAGCTTTCGGTCGTATGGGTGTGCATGATCAGCACCTGCGGTTCGGCGGTATCGGTGATCGCAAAAGCCGGATCGGCCGCCTCCGCTTCCAGCACGACCGCGTTGTCATAATCGGTGACGTTTTTGACGAACGCATTCCCCACCTGCACATATACATCCGATGGGGAGGCGGTATAGGTTTTGTGCACCAGCACCGCCTGGTTCTCGGGGGCGATGGCCGGTTCCGGCTCCGGTTCGCCTTCCGGGGCGGCGCTTTCGGCGCTGGATTCCGGCGCGCTTTCCGGAGCGGCGCTTTCGGCGGGCTCCTGCGGCGGCTCGGCAGCCGGTTCGCTGGAAGCGCCGGTTTCTTCCGCCAGCGGGGCGGCAGACTCTGCCGGGGCCGCACCCACCCCCGCCGCCAGCGTCAGCGCCTCGTCAAAACCCGGAAGGCGCGGCAGCAGCAGGGATGTCCCGCAGAAGACCGCCGCGAAGACCGCCGCCGGCATCCAGTTCACCGTTTCCCGTCTCCGCCCGCCCGTCCGCCGCCAGACGATCACCCGGGAGTGGAAATGCCTGCCCTGTCCCATTTCAGACGCCCCCTTTGCGTGTTTTCTCACGCCTTTAGTTTACGCCCGCGCCTTTCGGAATATGCGCGCCGACGGCCTATGGAAAGGGGATGTTTAGGACAAAATGTTACGCCTCCCGCACGACCAGCGCCGCCCCGAACGGCGGGAATATTTCCGGCAGCTTCTCCCCGGTCAGGCGGTCGGTTTCCCCTCTAAGGCTCTCCGGGACCGGCTGTTCTGCCCCGGTAAAGTTGAGGATAAAGAGGAATTCCTTCCCGTCCTTGACCCGCCGCGTCACCTCCAGCGCCGTCTCATCGGCGATAGCCGGCCTTGCCCCGGCGTCCTGCACGGCCATATCCAGGATCTTTGCGAGCCCCGCCTCGTCCGGCTGGGTCCCGACATAGTAGACCGTCCCCTTCCCGAAGGCATGGCGGGTGACGGCCGGCGTCCCGGCGTAGAAGTCCGCGCCGTACTGCGCGACCGTTTCCGCCCCCTCCGGATGGAGGATGTCGCAGAGCAGCGCGCAGCCCGCTTCCGTCCAGTCCCCGAACCGCAGGGTATTCTGCTGGCCCGGGGCCAGCGCGTCGATCTCCTCGGCCCAGACGCCGCACAGTTCCCGCAGCGGCCCGGGGTAGCCGCCCAGATGGACGTTGTCGCTCTCGTCGACAATGCCGCTCATAAACCCGGTGATGAGGACGCCGCCCTGCCGGACAAACCGGGCGAGCGCCTCGGCGACCCCCTCTTTGACCATGTAAAGCACCGGCGCCGCGATCACCTTATAGCGGCTGAGATCCCCGTCCACCGGGACCATATCCACCGGGATATGCCGGTTATAGAAGCAGCGGTAGTACCGGTGGATCTGGTCGCAGTAGGTAAGGTCGGCCGACGGGCCGCTGGCGTATTCCAGCGCCCAGTAGTTGTCCCAGTCGAACAGGACGCCCGCCTCCGCCGGGCTTTCCGCCCCGAGGAGGGAACCGCCCAGCCCCGCCAGCTCTTTCCCCAGCCGGGCCACTTCCCGGAAGACCCGGGTCTCGCTGCTGCCGGAGTGGCTGATGACCGCCCCGTGGAACTTTTCACAGCCGCCTTTGGACCGCCGCAGCTGGAAAAACTGGACGGTGTCCGCCCCGTGGGCGACCGTCTGGAGGCTCTGGGCCCGCATTTGCCCCGGCTTTTTGAGGGAGTTGTAGGGCTGCCAGTTCTGCTGGCTGGGGGTCTGTTCCATCAGCATGAACGGCTTCCCCTTAAGCCCCCGCATTAGGTCGTGGCACATCGCGGTATAGCTCCAGGGGGTGTTGTAGGCGGGGTAGTTGTCCCAGCTGACGATGTCCATCTCTTTCGCCCACTTGAAGTAATCCGGCCCCTTATAGGTCCCCATCAGGTTGGTGGTGACCGGGGTGTCGGGGTCGTAGCGGCGGATGATATCCCGTTCCATCTTGAAGTTTTCCAGCAGGCTGTCGGATAAAAACCGGTCGTAGTCGATGCTCATCCCGGCGAAGTTGGTCTTGCGCAGGCCGCCGAAGTCCATCCCTTCCGAGAGGATGCTCGGCGGGACGATCTCGTCCCAATCGTAGAAGGTGTGGCCCCAGAAGGAGGTGTTCCAGGCGTCGTTTACCGCCTCCAGCGTCCCGTACTTCTTTTTCAGCCAGACCCGGAAGGCTTTCGCGCAGTTTTCGCAGTAGCAGCCGGTGTTGTATTCGTTGCTGATATGCCAGCAGACGATATGCGGGTTGCCGCCGTACCGCCTGGCCAGCTGTTCGACCAGCCGCCCGGCGTATTTCTGGAAGACAAGGGAATTGGGGCAGTGGTTGTGCCGCCCGCCGTAGAGATGCCGCCGGCCTTCAAAGTCGACCCGGGTCACTTCGGGGTACTTTTTCGCGAGCCAGGCCGGCATCGCGCCGGTGGAGGTGGCCAGCACGATGTCGATCCCCGCGCGGCCCAGCAGCGCGACGATCTCGTCCAGCTGGGAAAAGTCGTAGGTGTTCTCGTCCGGCTGGAGTTTCGCCCAGGAGAAGACGTTGATGGTGGCGGAGTTGATGCCGGCCATTTTAAACAGCCGGATATCCTCGTCCCAGACCTCCCGGGGCCACTGTTCGGGGTTGTAGTCGCCGCCAAAGAGGATGCGGGTAAAGGGTTTGGTCATAAAAAGCGCTCCTTTCTCGAGGTCGTATGAGGGGATGGTCTGTTTTTGTCTAAAATAAAGGACGCCGCGCAGTGTGCCCGTGCCCGGTACGCAAAAACGGACGCCGGATGTTCCGCGGCTGTCGGGACTATCATAGCGCAAAATGCGGCGGCGCGCAAGGGGGGAAGGGATATTTTTTTGCGGGGGCGGAAAATTACCGGAATTTTAACAGTTTTTTTGTTTTTCCTACCCTCCCATCCGGTATAATGGGGATAAAGGGGGGCAGACGATGCGGATTCCTGTAAAAATGATCGTTTTACTGCTGGCGGCGCTTACGGCTTTCCTCGTTTCCGGCTGCGGCGGCGAAAGCCATACCGGGCAGATTGCGGACGATTTGAACCTTACCCTTTCGGGCGCGGAAGAAACGGCCTATATGGACGATCACGGCGGCTTTCACGGCGACGGCAAGACCTTTGCCGTTTTAACGTTTGCGGACGATGCGGTTTTGGCGCAGATCGAAGGAAGCGCAGACTGGCTTCCGCTTCCGATGGACGAGACGGCGCAGGCGCTGGTTTACGGCCTGTCGTTGGAGGATGGGGCGGTCAACATCGGCCCCTACTTTACGGATGAAGACCAAAACCCGCTGCTGCCGGAAATAGAGGACGGCTATTACCGGCTGATCGACCGGCAGATGGAGAGCGGCCTTGCCACCCCGGCGATGCTGGAGCGGGCGTCGCTTAATTTCACGATCGGCGTTTACGACGCCGGCGCCGGTACGCTCTACTACGGGAAAATGGACACCTGAAAAAGCGGGGACCGCGGGCGGGAAAACAGCCCGCGGTTTTTTGCGGCTCAAAAACTTGACAAACCCCCAAAACTGGTTTACAATAAAATCTGAATAATCTATTGGGCGTTACGCGCCGGGAAGGGGAATCTGCATGATCAAAATGGAGAGCCATCTGGGGTCTATCGAGGTTTCGGAGCGCTATTTTCTCTCGCTTATCGGCGGCGCCCTGGAGGGCGCGTTCGGGGTTGCCGGGCTTTCCCCGGCGGGCCGGCGGGGCGGCAGCGTCCGGATCGGCGTCAAAGGGAGCCGTCTGACGATCGACCTGCACATCCTTATGACCTACGGGGTCAACATCGCGGCGGCCGTCACCAGCATCGCCCATAAGATCAGCTTTACCGTCGAGGACGCGACCGGTATCGGGGTCGCGTCGGTGAAGGTATATGTCGACGGCATGACGTCCCAATAAGGCGCATTCTACTGAAAGCGGGCGTCTGCGGCGTCCAAAAGCCTTGGAATACAGGCGTATGCCTGCGCCTTTTGTCCTTGCATCCGCCCCCTTTCAGCGAATGCGGACGGGGTGGTAAAAGAGGGCGTCTGCGGTGTCCGAAAGCCTTGGAATACAGGCTGAAAATAAACCTGAAATTTTTCCGCGGGCGGAACCCGTCCGCATAAGGAGTGCACAAAGGTGATAAATGGTAATATGCTGCGGGACGCGATCGTCTCGGCGGCCCATGTGATCGCGAACCAGAAACAGAAGGTGGACGAGTTAAACGTCTTCCCGGTGCCCGACGGGGATACCGGCACCAATATGTCGATGACCATCGGCGCGGCGGAAGGGGAGTTAAAACGCCTCCGCGACCCGTCGGTCGAGGAGACGGCCAAAGTGGCCGCGTCGGCCCTCCTGCGCGGGGCCAGGGGCAACTCGGGCGTCATCCTCTCGCTCCTGTTCAGGGGCTTTTCCAAGGGCCTTTCCGGCAAGGTGGAGGCGACCGGCGCGGACCTCGCCGACGCCCTTTCGATCGGCGTTGAGGCGGCCTATAAGGCGGTCATGAAGCCGACCGAGGGGACGATCCTCACCGTCGCCCGGGAGGCAGCCGAGGCGGGGACCAAAACCGCCCTTTCGACCAACGACCCGCTGGAGGTCTTTTCGGCGATCGTCTCCCAGGCGGAGGCGACCCTTTTAAAGACGCCGGAGATGCTGCCGGTGCTGAAAAAAGCCGGCGTCGTCGACGCGGGCGGCAAGGGGCTGTGCGTCATCTTCGGCGCGATGCTGGACGTCTTCAAAGGCGGCCCGGTCGTCGGGAGCGCCGCCGCTGCCGGCAAGCCCGCCCCCAAGCGGAGCGCGGTGGCCGAGGCGGAAGGGGATATTACCTTTACCTACTGTACCGAGTATATCGTCATGAAAGCCCCCGGCTGCGGCGACGCGGTGGGACTCAGGGCCTACCTGGAGTCGATCGGCGACTGCGTCGTCGTGGTGGACGACGACGACATCATTAAAGTCCATGTCCACTCCAACCATCCCGGCAGCGCGATCGAGGAAGGGCTGAAATACGGCGCCCTCACCTCTCTCAAGATCGAGAATATGCGGGAACAGCATACCGAGCAGGTGCTCCAGGCGGGCGAGCAGGAGAAAAACGCCGACTACGTCCCGGTCGACCCGGACACCCCCTACGGCTTTGTCGCCGTCGCGGCGGGGGCTGGGCTGCAGGCGCTGTTTACCGACCTCGGGGTCAACCAGGTGGTCACCGGCGGTCAGACGATGAACCCGTCGACCGACGATATCCTGAAAGCCATCCAGGCGACCCCGGCCGAGACGGTCTTTGTGCTGCCCAACAACAAGAACATCATCATGGCGGCCGAGCAGGCGGTCCGGCTGGCCGACCGGCGGGTCTGCGTCCTGCCGACCCGGACGATCCCCCAGGGGATCACCGCGATGCTGAATTTTGACCCGGACGCCGATTTCGCGGCCAACCGCCTCGGCATGACCAAAGCGATCGACACCGTCCAGACCGGGCAGGTCACCTTTGCCGCCCGGGACAGCGAGTACGGCGGCCATTCGATCAAAGAGGGCGAGATATTGGCGATGGAGAACGGCAAGCTCGCCTTTGTCGAAAAGGACCTGACCAAGGCGGTTTTAAAGCTGACCCGGTCGATGGCGAAAAAGGGCGCCAGCTTCGTGACGGTCATCTACGGCGCCGACGTGTCGGAAGATATGGCGCAGGCCACCTACGACCTTGTGCGGGCGCGGCTGTCGGACGATATCGAGGTCAGCCTGGTCAACGGCGGCCAGCCGGTCTATTACTATATCATTTCGGTCGAATAAAGGAAATGGGTCCTGGACTCCCGGCGTGTTCCGCGCCGGGGGTTTTTCACTTCCTGTTCCTTCCTTTTTTACAAAATTTATGATATAATATCTCCGAATGGAAACCTCCATTTTTTCAGGATGGAGCAGAAAGGATGGCGTGGATGCCGGAAGAAAACGAAGCCCTCCGGTCGGACGAAAGGCTGACCGAGGCAGAATGGAAAAGCCTCATCGCCGACCGGG
>CALXKG010000048.1 GCA_944388825.1 uncultured Clostridia bacterium
AACTGCGTCTCTCTGACTGTCGAAAAACAAGTTTTTCGACAGAATAACATCGGGACTGCATGCCTCCCTACGGTCGACACTTGTCCCGATCAAGGTATTTTTTCCGCCGTACATGCCGCCGGAAAAAATGTGATTTAAATTTTACAGCGTATCGGAAAGTTCCTTTTTCGGCAACACTTTTTTTCGGTAAACGGAAGCAGGCCGGGAATCACCCAGCCTGCTCTTTTACGCAATGGCTATCATTTTACAGCCCTGTATCCGGCTTTTGCCTTAAAGACACGAAAAAAAGTGTTGCCGAAAAAGGATCTTTCCGATACGCTGTAAAATTTAGATCACATTTTTTCCGGCGGCATGTACGGCGGAAAAAATACCTTGATCGGGACAAGTGTCGACCGTAGGCAGGCTGTCAGTCCCGATGTTATCTGTCGAAAAACCTGTTTTTCGACAGTCTCAAATGCCTTCCCCTGCGGGAGGCATTTTTAATTTGGCCGGAAAGCCTGCGGCCCCATCTTTCCGCCTGGCAGCGGGGAATATGCGGGCGGGAGAAAACTGCACAAAAAACCTTCCGCGCCCGGCCTGCAATTCGTCCCCTTCCGCCCTCTTGACAGCCTCGCCCGTCTGTGCTATACTGATAAAGCAACAATCAAGCAGAACCCTCCGTTCTCACCCTTCGCTTTCGTGTTAGATGGGTCGATAGGTTATCGGTACGCGGCTTAAAAGGCGCGTATTTTGAGTGCGGCGCGGTTTGTTTTCAAAGACCGTGCTTTTTTGTTGCCGGAAATTTTTTTGCTTACGACAGGTATCGGAGGTGCTTTACCATTAGCAAAAAAGACTTGCATATCAATGAGGACATCCGGGAAAAAGAGGTCCGCGTCATTGATGCCGACGGCAGCCAGCTTGGCATTATGCCCACCAGACAGGCGCTCCAGATTGCGGCCGAAAAGGGTCTTGACCTGGTAGATATCGCGCCTCAGGCGTCGCCCAACGTCTGCCGGATCATGGATTACGGCAAATACCGTTACGAGCAGGCCAAGCGGGAAAAAGAGGCCAGGAAGAACCAGAAGACGGTCGATATCAAGGAAGTGCGGATGTCGATGAACATCGACACCCATGACTTTGAGGTCAAGGTCAACCAGGCCGCCCGGTTTTTGCAGGGCGGGGATAAGGTCAAGGTCTCGGTCCGGTTCCGCGGCAGGGAGATGGCGCACACCGATCTCGGGCGGGAGCTGCTCGACCGCTTTAAGGACGCGGTTTCCGAGTCCGGCGTCATTGATAAGCCTGCTAAGATGGAAGGCCGCAGCATGGCGATGTTCATTTCCCCGAAGCCTGCCAAATAAGATAAATTACCGGGGAAGCCCCGCTTTTCCGGTAAACAATAGCGGGTACAGCCCGCCACTGGTATAAACCCATAAGGAGGACCAACAATATGCCGAAGATCAAAACCCACAGCGCGACCAAAAAGCGTTTTGCACTGACTGCGTCCGGTAAGGTAAAATGCACCCATATGAACAAGCGCCACATCCTCACCAAGATGAGCCACAAACGGAAACGCCAGCTGCGCAACACCGCCTACGCCGACGCGACCTGCGTCCGCACCGTTAAGAAGCTGCTTCCTTACGGCTGATCCGCAGAAAACTTCACCCAACATCTCGACTTTGGAGGTAAAATAGAATGGCACGTGTAAAGGGCGCAATGATGACCCGCAAGAGAAGAAACAAGACCCTCAAGCTCGCGAAGGGCTACTGGGGCGGCAAGAGCAAGCTCTTCCGCACCGCGAAGGAAGCCGTCTTTAAATCCGGCCAGAAGGCGTATATCGGCCGCAAACAGAAAAAGCGCGATTTCCGCCGCCTCTGGATCACCCGTATTTCCGCCGGCTGCAAGGAAAACGGCATGAACTACTCCACCTTCATGAACGGCCTGAAAAAGGCGGGCGTCACCTTAAACCGCAAGATGCTCTCCGAGATCGCCATCCATGACGCCGCCGCTTTCACCTCGCTCTGCGAAAAGGCGAAGGCCGCGCTGTAATCTGCATCCCCAAAACGCTCTGGCCGTCCGGCCCGGGCGTTTTGTCATATCGGATGATATTTTTCATACCATGCGGGGCGTTCAGACGCGTCCCGGGTATCGCCGGCAGAAATCGGGCGGGTAAAAAACCGGTTTCCATCTTTTTTTACATTTACCTGTTTACAGGACGCGCGTTTCGTGCGATAATATCGGTGTATGGCCCGCGTCTGGCGGCCGGAAGGGAGAAGCCGATGGAAGAGCTCCGTTCAAAAGACAATCCCCGCATCCAGCGGTATATCAAACTCGCTTCCCGCAGGAAAGAGCGGGAGGCGGCAGGCTGTTTTGTAATAGAGGGCTTCAAGCTGCTGGAAGAGGCGGTTTTAAGCGGTATCGAAGTCGAGTCCGCTTACCTGACCCCCGAGAGCCTGGAAAGCGCCCGCCCGGAACTGCGGGTGCTGGAAAAGGTCCCCGCGGTCTTCCGGATATCCGGCGCGGCTGCCGGCCGGCTCTCCCAGTCCCGCACGCCGCAGGGGGTTTACGCCGTCTGCCGCATCCCGGCGGGGCGTCTTGCCGTTAAGCCGGACGGGAAGTATATCGGCCTCTGGGGCCTGCAGGACCCCGGCAACGTCGGCACCATCCTCCGCACCGCCGACGCCCTCGGGCTGGACGGGGCGGTTTTGAGCGAAGGAAGCTGCGACCTGTACAGCCTCAAGGTGCTGCGGGCGGCGATGGGGGCGGTCTTCCGGCTGCCGGTGCTCGTCGCCCGGATGGAGGAATTCCTTCCGGCGTCGGGGCTGGAGAGTTATGCGTCGGTCGTCGACGCCTCCGCCCCGCCGGTGACGGATACCCGATTCCCGCCCGGCTGCATCCTGCTGATCGGCAACGAGGGCAACGGCCTTTCGGCGGAACAGGTTTCCTGCTGCGCCCATCGGGTCACGATCCCGATGAAAGGGCGGGCGGAATCGTTTAACGCCGCGATGGCCGCGACCATTTTCATGTGGGAGATGGCCTGCGGGACGGGCGGATTGTAACGGCCCGTTTGTTTTCGCGCGTTTTTGGCGGACGAAGGCCAGAAGGCCGTCCTTTTTGCGGGAGGCCGGGCGCTGTCCGCATATTTTAAATCGTATATCCAATATCTTTTCCGGCAGATCAGGAGGCCCCGTATGCAGACGATCCAGAGCTTTACCGTAAACCACGACAAACTGACCCCCGGGATGTATGTCTCCCGGATAGACGGCGACTGCGTCACCTACGACATCCGGATGGTGACGCCCAACGCCGGGACTTATCTTGAAAACGACGGCCTGCACACCTTTGAGCACCTGTTTGCGACCTATGTCCGCAATACCCCCTTCTCCGATCGGATCATCTATGTCGGGCCGATGGGCTGCCGGACCGGTTTTTACTTTATCACCCGCGACAGCGTCTCCAGGGCCGACGCGATCCGGCTGGTGCAGGAGACCTGCGCCTTCATCCTCGCGTTTGAAGGGGAAATCCCCGGCAGCAGGCGCCGGGAGTGCGGCAACTATCTCGACCATTCACTGCCGAAGGCGAAGGCCTACGCGGAAAGCCTCATGCGGACGCTCGACGGCTGGTCGCCGGAAAAGATGCGCTATCCGGAATAATCCAAAACGTCCGGGGAAGGGAGTGCGGTTTCGATGAAACAAAACAGCAAAGCGCTTTACTGGGTCTGGCTCAGCCTCTGCTTTCCGCCCGCCTGCGAGCGGCTGATCGCCATTCTGGAAGAGACCGACCCGGAAACTTTTTATCATGAAAAGACCGCCTATCCCTTTTTAAAGCCCGCCGACCTGACCGCCGTCCAGACCATCTCCCTGGAGCGCGCGGAACTGGCGGTCAGGCGGTGCGAAAAGGCGGGCGGCAGGATCGTGACCATAGAGGATGAGGACTATCCCGAAAGCCTGCTGCATATCTATTGCCCGCCGCCGGTCCTCTATGTCCGGGGGGATATTTCCTGCCTGCGGGGACGGCTGGCCGTCGCGGTCGTCGGCACCCGGAGGGCGTACCCGTATTACAGCAGCACCGCCGGCAACATCAGCTATCAGCTGGCCCAGTCGGGGGCGGCGGTCATCAGCGGCTGCGCGGTCGGGATCGACTCTTACGCCCACCTGGGCTGTATGCGGGGCGGCGGGCCGACCGTCGGGGTGCTGGCCTGCGGGATCGACGTCGATTATCCGAAAGACAGCCACGACCTGAAGGAGTCGATCGTCGCGACCGGCGGGGCGCTTGTCACCGAGCTGGAGCCCGGCCGCCGCACGCCGGCCGGCTATTTCCACGCCCGCAACCGGCTGATCGCGGGGCTTGCCGACTGTGTCCTGCTGGGGCAGGTGCCGCTGCGCAGCGGCGCGATGATCACCGCCAACGCCGCCATCGACCAGGGGAAGGATATCTTCTGCATCCCGCCCCACAGCGTATACGACAGCCAGTGCCTGGGAGCCGCCGGTTATATCCGGGATGGGGCGCGGGTCGTGTTTTCGGCGTATGACATTGTGACCGCGTACACCTCCCAGTACCCCAATTCCCTCCGCACCGATATTGTAGAGCGGCAGCCCTATTTTATCCCCGAGCCGCTGGAGACAGGGGAGATCCCGCCTTCCGGGCACAAAAAGGCCGCCCGGCGGAAAGGGCGGCCGTCCGCGGCCGCTCCGGAAGAACCGGAAAAACCGGCGGAGCAGTTCCATGCGGCGTCGGCGCCGGCCTACCAGTTATCCGGCGCGGACGACGGCACCCCCCGGGGAAGGGTCCTAGCCCTTTTAAGCGACGAGCCGCGTTCGGTGGACGACCTGTCGGCGGCCTGCGGCCTGCCGGCCGGGGAGATCCTGCAGATGCTGACCGAACTGGAACTGGAAGGTACGGTCGAAGCGGTCCCCGGCCAGCGGTTTAAGCTGTCTTCATGATTTGTTTTAGAGCGCGTTTGAAAGCCCCTGTATGCTGGGCCATTCGCTGAAAAGAGGGGGATACCAGGACGAAAGACGCGGGAATACGTCCGTATTGCAAGTCTTTCGTACGCTGTAGACGCCTTTTTTCAGTAGAATGAGACAGCCGATAGAGGGATTTCAAACACGCTCCGGAGCGCCCCGCATATCCCCCGGCGTCCATCCAGCACGCCGGGCGGTGCAGGCGCTTGCGGCCGGGCAGGAACGTCCTGCCCGGCCGCAAGCCCCCGGACCGGGAAAACCGGGCGGTTTTTGTTTGACAGGGATGAAAGGAAGAAATATACCGATGGCAAAACAAGCGACGCATCATAATCTTGTGATCGTAGAATCGCCCGCCAAGGCGAAGACGATAAAAAAATACCTCGGCAGAAATTTCGAGGTGATGGCCTCGATGGGGCACGTCCGCGACCTGCCCAAAAGCACGCTGGGCGTGGATGTCGACCACGACTTTACCCCGAAATATCTAAATATCCGCAAACAGTCGGAGACGATCAAGGGCCTCCAGGCGGCGGCCAAAAAATCCGACAAAGTTTATCTCGCGACCGACCCGGACCGGGAAGGGGAAGCGATCAGCTGGCACCTTGCCAACATTTTAAAGCTGGATACCGGCGACTTGAACCGCGTCACCTTTAACGAGATCACCAAGTCCGGCGTCAAGGAGGGGATGAGCCATCCCCGCAAGCTGGACATGGACCTGGTAAACGCCCAGCAGGCCAGGCGGATTTTAGACCGGATCGTCGGCTATAAGCTCTCCCCCTTCCTCTGGAAGAAGGTCCGCCCGGGGTTAAGCGCCGGACGGGTGCAGTCGGTCACCGTCCGGATGATCGTCGACCGTGAAAACGAGATCCGGGCTTTTGTCTCGGAGGAATACTGGTCGATTGAAGCGCGGCTTACCCCGCAGAATTCCAAATCCAAAAAGGGCTTTTCGGCAAAGCTCTACGGGGTCGACGGCCAGAAGCTGGACCAGATGGCGCTGAAGACCAAACAGGACGCCGACCGGATCCTTTCGATGCTGGAGGGCGCCCAGTACCAGGTGACCGGCCTGAAAAAGGGCGTCCGCAAGCGCTCGCCCGCCCCGCCCTTCACCACCTCCACCCTGCAGCAGGAGGCCTCCCGCAAGCTCAGCTTCCAGTCGAGACGGACGATGTCGGTCGCCCAGACCCTCTACGAAGGCGTCGAACTGCCCGAGCTGGGGGCGGTCGGCCTGATCACCTATATGCGTACCGACTCCCTCCGGGTCTCGGATGAAGCCGCCGCGGCCGCCGCCTCCTATATCGAATCGGCCTACGGACAGGATTACCTCCCCGCCGCCCGCCGGGTCTACAAGACGCGGGCCGGCGCGCAGGACGCCCATGAGGCGATCCGCCCGACCATGCCGGATCTCACCCCCTCCCAGGTCAAAGACAGCCTGTCGGCCGAACAGTACAAACTTTACAAGCTGATTTGGGAACGGTTTATCGCCTCCCAGATGGCCGACGCCGTCTATGACACCGTCACCGCCGATATCACCGCTTCCCGCTGCCTGTTTAAGGCGAGCGGCTTTTCGGTGCGGTTCGACGGCTTCACCACCCTTTATGTCGAAGGGAAGGACACCGACGAGGCCAGGGAAGGCACCCTGCCGGCGATGGAGACGGGGGACATTTTAAAACTGCTGGAGCTGACCGGTTCCCAGCACTTCACCCAGCCTCCCGCCCGTTATACCGAAGCCTCCCTCATCAAGACGCTGGAGGAAAACGGCATCGGCCGCCCCTCCACCTATGCGCCGACCATCTCGACCATCCTGACCCGCGGGTATGTCGAGCGGGAAGGGAAGGCGCTCAAACCCACCCAGCTGGGCGAGATCACCACCCAACTGATGACCGGCCATTTTGCCCAGGTGGTCGACCCCGGCTTTACCGCCAAGATGGAGTCGGACCTGGACCTGGTCGGCGAGGGGAAAAAGTCCTGGGTGCAGACCCTCCATGAGTTTTACGACGACTTTTCCGGCACCCTCTCCAAAGCGGAGGAGGAGATGAAGGACGTCTTTATGAAGGTCCCGGACGAGGAGACCGACATCGTCTGTGAAAAATGCGGCCGCAAGATGGTCATCAAGACCGGCCGGTACGGCAAGTTCCTCGCCTGCCCCGGTTTCCCCGAGTGCCGCAATACCAAGACGCTGGCCCCCGAGATGCCGGGCGAATGCCCCAAATGCGGCGGCAAAATCCTCGAGAAGAAGTCCCGCAAGGGCAAAAAGTTCTACGGCTGCGAGCACAACCCCACCTGCGATTTTATGAGCTGGGACCCGCCGGTCGACGAGAAGTGCCCGAAATGCGGCAAGACGCTGCTGAAAAAGGCGGGGCGCGGCGCGAAGATCTACTGCTCGAACGAAAATTGCGATTATGAGCGGCCGGTGGATAAGGATAAGGAGTAAAAGGCCGGGATTGGCTTTAGGCTGTCCACAGCTTATCCATCCAAAATGAAGCGTGCGCAGCACCCAAAAAATAATCGAAATAAAAAGGAGTACCCCATTGGATAAAAAAGCAGTCGTGATCGGCGGCGGGATGGCCGGGTGCGAGGCGGCGCAGATCATCGCCTCCTACGGCATCGACGTCGATCTGTATGAACAGAAGCCGGTAAACTTTTCCCCGGCCCATAAAAGCGAAGGGCTGGCGGAGCTGGTCTGTTCCAACTCCCTCAAAGCCTCCCGGCTGGGTTCGGCTTCGGGGCTTTTAAAAGAGGAGATGCGGCTTCTGGGCAGCCTGCTCGTCCCGTCGGCCGAAGCGACCGCCGTCGCGGCGGGCGGGGCGCTGGCGGTCGACCGGGAAAAGTTTTCGGAAAAGGTGACCGCCGCCATCGCGGCTGACCCCCGCATCCATCTTTACCGGCAGGAGGCGGACACCCTGTCCTTCGGCTGCCCGGCGGTCGTCGCCACCGGGCCGCTCACCAGCGACCGGATGGCGGCGGCCATCGGGGCGCTGACCGGGGAAGCGTCCCTCTCCTTTTACGACGCGGCGGCCCCGATCGTCCTGGCGGAATCCCTCGACCGGTCGGTCATTTTCGCCGCTTCCCGCTATGGCCGGGGGGAGGACGACTACTTAAACTGCCCGATGGA
>CALXKG010000049.1 GCA_944388825.1 uncultured Clostridia bacterium
CGACCACAAGGCTAAGTTAAGACAAAGGGCATCCATGCTTTCGTATGGATGCCCTTTGCACGTCAAGATTTATAGAGTTATCAATCAGAATCTAACTGCGGGATCTCCGTTACGGTTAGCAAGTATTTTTCTGGATCACCATTCAAAATCAATTCCGCATAAGACAGCGGATCGTTGTAGATAAGCCAGTCCAGTTCAGACCGCTGGAAACGGCTATTCGCAACTTCGTCCTCTACAGCGGTGCAGTTAATGGAAATTATGCTGCCGTCAGAATATCTTAGTTCAACGCAGCCTGTGTCCATGTTAAACTCACAGGAAAGTAATGTTTTCATAATGATATCCTCCAATATAGGCTCTGTTAACAAGAAAAACTCCCGCCTAATTCCTGTTAGGAATCAGACGGGAGTTTCGTATGCACCCGAAAACCGTCAGCTAACAGTTGATAAGTGATTTAGTTCCTTATCACTGTTAAGCCAAACGGGAGGGGGGTTTTTGCGCGGCCGAAAAATCCCGCCGAAACCTATTGAATTTACGGGGCCGGTGTGGTATGATAAAATAATGATTATGATGTGGTTTTGCGCGCTCCGGCGCGGATCGCCGCGATTTTGACAGATGAAAGGAAGGCGCTCCATGGCGAAAAAACGCGTTGCCATCCTCTTTGGCGGGACTTCCCCCGAACATGATATCTCCTGTATGTCCGCCTGGTTCCTGCTCCAGAATATGCCGGCGGGTTATGAAACCGTCTGCATCGGCATCACCCGCAAGGGCCGGATGCTCTACTACCCCGGCGGCCCGGAAGGCATCCGCACCGGCGCGTGGGAATCCTATGCCGACTGCTGCAGCTGTGTCTTCCCGACCGACGACTCCAAGGCCGGTATCTATAAGCTGTTAAACGACGGCAGCGCCTCTTACCTGGCGCTCGACTGCGTTTTCCCTGTCCTCTACGGCAAGCGGGGGGAGGACGGTATCTTCCAGGGCATCCTGGAGGCCTCCGGCATCCCGTTCGTCGGGTCGGGGGCCTGCACCTCTGCCCTCTGTATGGACAAGGGTTTCGCCCATATGGTGCTGACCGCCGCCGGCATTAAAATGAGCCGGTATATCACCGTCCGGCGGGAGGAAAAGCTGGATATCCCGTCGCTCACCGCCCAGATCCACTACAGCTTCGGCTTCCCGGTCTACGTCAAGCCCGCCTGCGCCAACACCGCCGGCGGCATCTTCCACGCCGCGTCGCCGGACGAGCTGGAACGGGCGGTCAAGATGGCCTTTGTCCACGACAGCAAGGTGCTGATCAAAGAAGCGATCCGCGGGCGGCAGATCAAATGCGGGCTGATCGGCAACGACTCCTCCAATATTCAGGTTTCGCCGCTGGGCGAAATCAGGATAGACGCCGGGTTCGTCCCCGAAACCCCCTACGAAAGCGCCCCTCAGGCCCTCGAGATCCCGGCGGCCCTTCCGGAAGAGACGGCCGACCGTGTCCGCCGGATGGCGGTCCGGGCTTACGAGACGTTTGAATGCGCCGGGGCCGCGTCGGTCGACTTCTTTGTCACCGAGGACGGAGGCGTCTATTTAAACCAGTTCAATACCGTCCCCGGCTATTCCCCGGTCAGCATCTTCCCTCTGCTCTGGCAGGCGGCCGGGGTCGAGCCGCCGCAGCTGATCGACCGGCTGATCACCCTCGCCTTTGAAAAGGCCGACGTCGACTATTGACCCAGACCCGAAAGGAACGCATATGGACGCGCAGAAACGAAAACGCCCCGTCTCCATCCAGATCCACGGCATCTACCACCCCGAGGAAGACGACGAGCCGATGGAGGCGGAACTGATCACCGACGGGTATATGTATAAGCTCGCCGGGCACTGGTATATCACCTATGTCGAGACCGAGACGACCGGCTACGAGGGCTGCATCACCACCCTGAAGGTTTCCGCCGACCCCGCCGACAAGGTCGTCACGCTGACCCGCAAAGGGGACGCCTCCTCCCACCTGATCATGCAGCAGGGGGTGCGGACGCTGGGCAGCTACAACTACTACGACGCGACGATGGAGATCGGCGTCTACACCGACGATATGGAATACGCCTTTGATGAAAACGGCGGGAAATTCCACCTTCATTATACGCTGGATATGAACACCAGCTTACTCAGCGAAAACGAACTGACCATCATTGTGACGCCGGTATAAGCCCGGCTGAAAGGAGATTGACCGATGGTAAACCCCATCCTGGACGCGAAAAACGAATGCCGGGCGCTTGTCTCGGCGGCCCTCTCTGCCGCGATGGCGGACGGGAGCCTGCCGCAGGCGGAGATCCCGGACTTTAATATCGAGATCCCCGGCGACACCGCCCACGGCGACCTTTCGACCAACGCCGCGATGGTTTCGGCGCGGGCTTTCCGTAAGGCCCCCCGGATGATCGCCGACGCGATCACTTCCCATATCGGCCTGGAGGGCTCCAGCTTTGACAAAGTCGAGGTGGCGGGGCCCGGGTTTATCAACTTCTTCCTCGGCCGGAAGTGGTTCTCGGACAGCGTCCTATCCGTCTTAAAAGAAGGGGACGGGTACGGCCGCACCGCTTTCGGCGAAGGGAAAAAGGTGCTGGTCGAATTTGTTTCGGCAAACCCCACCGGCCCGATGCACATCGGCAACGCCCGCGGCGGCGCGATCGGCGATACGCTGGCCTCGGTCCTCGACTGGGCGGGGTATAACGTCAGCCGGGAGTTTTACGTCAACGACGCCGGCAACCAGATCCAGAAGTTCGGCCTCTCCCTCTCGCTGCGGTATTTGCAGGTCTGCAAAGGGGAGGAAGGCTCCCCCTCCGACGGGTATATGCCGGAGGACAGCTACCACGGCCAGGACATCATCGACCACGCCAAGAACTTCTATGCCCTCCATGGGGACGTCTATGAAAAGGTCTCCGAAGAGGAGCGGCGCAAGGCGCTGGTCGACTACGCGCTGCCGCTGAACATCCAGGGGCTGGAGCGCGACCTGCTCCGCTACCGCATCCGATACGACAACTGGTTCCGGGAATCCACCCTCCACGAAAACGGCGAGGCGGCGAAGGTCGTCGAAGAGCTGACCCGCCGGGGCTACACCTACGAACAGGAAGGGGCCCTCTGGTTTAAGGCGTCCGATTTCGGTGCGGACAAGGACTTTGTCCTCCGCCGCTCCAACGGCTTCTTCACCTACGTCGTCCCGGATATTGCCTACCATTATAACAAACTGGTCACCCGGGGCTTTGACAAGGCGATCGACGTCTTAGGCGCCGACCACCACGGCTATGTCCCCCGGCTGAAAGCGGCGCTGCAGGCCCTCGGGGTCGACCCGGACCGGCTGGACGTCGTCATCATGCAGATGGTGCGGCTGGTGCGGAACGGCGAGACGGTCAAGCTCAGCAAGCGCTCCGGCAAGGCGATCACCCTCGTCACGCTGCTGGACGATATCCCGGTCGATGCCGCCCGGTTCTTCTTCAACCTCCGGGAAGCCAATTCCCAGTTCGACTTCGACCTCGACCTGGCGGTGGAGCAGACCTCCTCCAACCCGGTCTACTATGTCCAGTACGCCCACGCCCGCATCTGCTCGATCATGCACAAGCTGGAAGCGGAGGGCATCATGCCCCGCGCCGTCACCGCGGACGACCTTTCCCGCCTGACCGCGCCGGAGGAAGTCGAGCTGATCCGGCGGCTGGCCCAGTTCCCGATGGAGCTGGTGGATGCCGCCCGGGCCTACGACCCCGCCCGGATCACCCGGTATTCGACCGATATCGCGACCCTCTTCCACAAGTTCTACAACGCCTGTAAGGTCATCGGCGACGACGAGCCGCTGATGCAGGCCCGGATCGCCCTCTGCCAGGCGATGCGGACCACCCTCCGCAACGCGCTGGCCGTCCTCGGCATCACCGCGCCGGAGTCGATGTAAGTAAATTTCGCTGCCCTAAAGGCAGCGACAAAGTTTCACTTTGATGGACCAAAGGCTCTGCCTTTGGAATCCGCCAGGCTCCGCGCCTGGAGGCGCCAGGACTCTAGCGAGCCCTGGACCCGCTGTTCGGCGCGGCGTTTTATTCCCGCCCCATCCGCATGAGACCGGCCGTGGAAGGCCGGTCTTCGGGGCGAAAATGCCCGCTTGGCGGCCGATAAGGTTGGATTCCCATTAGATTCTCTCCCATAAACGATAGAAGGAAGTAACGAAGATGAAATTAGGCATGGTGGGCCTTCCCAACGTCGGGAAGAGCACCCTTTTCAACGCCCTGACCAACGCCGGGGCGGAATCGGCCAACTACCCCTTCTGCACCATCGAGCCCAACGTCGGGGTCG
>CALXKG010000050.1 GCA_944388825.1 uncultured Clostridia bacterium
AAGCGTCCCTCTCCTTTTACGACGCGGCGGCCCCGATCGTCCTGGCGGAATCCCTCGACCGGTCGGTCATTTTCGCCGCTTCCCGCTATGGCCGGGGGGAGGACGACTACTTAAACTGCCCGATGGATAAAGAGGAATACGAAGCCTTCTTCGACGCCCTCGTCCACGCCGAACAGGCCCCCCGCCACGACGCTGACGGGAAGCTGAACGTCTACGAGGGCTGTATGCCCATCGAGGTGATGGCCCGCCGCGGCCCCGATACCATCCGCTTCGGCCCCTTAAAGCCGGTCGGCCTCCGCGACCCCCGGACGGGGCGCCGCCCCTGGGCGGTTGTCCAGCTGCGGAAGGAGAACGAACAGGGGACGATGTATAACCTCGTCGGCTTCCAGACCAACCTTAAGTGGGGGGAGCAGAAGCGGGTCTTTTCGATGATCCCGGGGCTCCGGAACGCCGAGTTTGTCCGTTACGGGGTTATGCACCGGAACACCTTTTTAAACTCCCCGAAACTTTTGGGCCCCGATTTCCGCCTTTTGGGGGATAAGACCGGGCAGCCCCTTTATTTTGCCGGGCAGATGACCGGCGTCGAGGGGTATATGGAGTCGGCGATGAGCGGGCTGATCGCCGGGCACGCGCTGGCGCGGGATATGCTGGGCCTTTCGCCCATCAGCCTGCCGGAAGAGACGATGTGCGGGGCCCTTTCCCGCCATATCTCCACCCCGAACGCCGATTTCCAGCCGATGGGGGCAAATATGGGCCTCCTCCCGCCGCTCCCGGAGCGGGTGCGGGATAAGAAACTCCGCTACCTCCAGACGGCGGAGCGGGCGATGGCGGCGCTGAAAGCGGAACTGGCGGAAAAAGGCTTCACCGGCTTTTTCATGGCCAGCGAAGAACGGCTCCGGGCGCAGCAGACAGAAGACCAGACTGGCTTGAAAGGATGAGGCAGAGATGAAAATAATCGTAGACGGCTTCGGCGGGGACAACGCGCCCCTTGCGGTGCTGGAAGGGTGCGCCGCGGCGGTGAGGGAATACGGCGTCCAGCTGATCGTCACCGGCGACGAGCAGAAGCTGAAACAGACCGCGTCCGCGCATAACATCCCGCTGGACGGCATCGAATTTTTCCACGCCCCCACCGTCATCACGATGCACGACGACCCGGTTTCCCTTTTGAAGGCAAAATCCGACTGCTCGATGGCGGCGGCTTTCCGGCTCCTCAAAGAGGGGAAAGGGGACGCCTTTGTCAGCGGCGGCAGCACCGGCGCGATCGTCGTCGGCGCGAACTTTATCGTCAAGCGGTTAAAAGGGGTCAAGCGGGCCGGGCTTGCGACCGTCATCCCGACCATCAAGGGCTGCTACCTCTTAATGGACGCCGGCGCGAACCTCGACTGCAAGCCGGAGACCCTCCTCCATTTCGGCATCATGGGCAGCATCTACATGGAAAAGGTCATGGGGGTCAAAGACCCGAAGGTGGGGCTTGTCAACGTCGGCGCCGAGGACACCAAGGGCGGCGAGCTGCAAAAGGAAGCCTACGCCCTCCTGCAAAAAGCCCCGGTTCATTTTACCGGCAACGTCGAGGCGCGGGACATCCCGGCGGGGGCGGTGGACGTCGCGGTCGCCGACGGGTTCACCGGCAACGTCGTGCTGAAACTGACCGAGGGGCTGGGCAGTATGTTCTCCAAAAAGATCAAGGAGATGTTCCTTTCGGGCGCTTCCGGCAAGCTGGCGGCGGTCCTGATGATGGGGAAGCTGAAAGACTTCAAAAAGGCGATGGACTATACCGAATACGGCGGCGCGCCGCTTTTAGGTTCCGCCCTGCCGGTCATCAAGGCCCACGGCAGCAGCAACGCCTACGCCTTTCAAAACGCCATCCGCCAGGCGAAGAATTTTGTCGAAGGGGGCGTCAACGAGGCGAT
Source organism: uncultured Clostridia bacterium (assembly GCA_944388825.1). GTDB lineage: Bacteria > Bacillota > Clostridia > Oscillospirales > Ruminococcaceae > Faecivivens. The sequence continues at coordinate 1,911 of CALXKG010000050.1, forward strand.
CCAGGCCTCCCTGCGGCAGCTGGCGGAAGCAAAGGCAAGTGAAGGATAAAATATTGAAAAAATGAAGAACCGCGGCTGGAAATGCCGCGCGTTTCTCGATGAAAGACCGAAAATCCCGACGTCTTTTCAGACGTCCGGTTTCTCAACCATCTGGAACGGCCTGCCCGGTGGCTGAGAAACCGCCCAAACAGGAAAGGAAGGACAAGCCTTGAAAGACTTTGTGCATAAAGAAGACCTGGGCGAACTGCAGGATAAGATCGGCTACCGCTTCAAGCGGGAAGCCTATCTGGAACAGGCGCTGACCCATTCCTCCTACGCAAACGAAGGGCATAAGCATTTGCGCAACAACGAACGGCTGGAATTTCTGGGCGACTCGGTCCTGTCGGTCATCGTCGCCCGCTACCTCTTTTTAAACTATAAAGACCTCCCCGAAGGGGTGCTGACCAAGATGCGGGCGAGCCTTGTCTGTGAAAAGGCGCTGGACGTCTTTGCGGGCGAACTGGGGCTGGGGGACTACCTGCGGCTGGGCAAGGGGGAGGAAATGACCGGCGGCCGGCAACGCCCGTCGATCATCGCCGACGCCTTTGAGGCGCTGCTGGCGGCGATCTATTTAGACGGCGGGTATGAGGAAGCCCAGCGGTTTGTCCTCCGCTTTGTCCCGCCGCATATGGATATGGCGAAGGCGGGCCCCCTCTCCGACTACAAGACCGCCTTACAGGAGATCGTCCAGCAGAACAAGGAGGAGAAGGTCTCCTACCGGCTGGTCGACGAGCACGGCCCCGACCACGCGAAGGTCTTCACCTCGGAGGTGCTTTTAAACTCCAACGTCATCGGCGCCGGCACCGCCTCCAGCAAGAAACAGGCGGAGCAGAACGCCGCCCGGGAGGCGCTGCGGCTGATGGGTTACGACCTCTGATGGGCGGCCCCCGGCGGCATATCGTCCCGCTGTTTATCCCGCATGAAGGCTGCCCCCACGCCTGTTCCTTCTGCGACCAGCGGGCGATCTCGGGGGAAGGGCAGATGACCCCCGCAAAGGCGGCGGAAGCGCTGCGGCAGGCCTTTTCCTTCCCCCATCCGGCGGATACCGAGATCGCCTTTTTCGGCGGCAGCTTCACCTGCCTTGCCCGGGGGCGGATGGAAGCCTATCTGGAGGCAGCGCGGCCCTATCTCGAAAGCGGGCGGGCGGCGTCTGTCCGCTGCTCCACCCGTCCGGACGGCGTCGCGCCGGATATCCTGCCGCTTCTCCGGGAATACCGGGTGCGGACGGTGGAGCTGGGCGCCCAGAGCTTTTCGGACAGGGTGCTGGCTTTAAACGGCCGGGGCCATACCGCCGCCCAGATTGAAAACGCCTTTTATCTCCTGCGGCAAAACGGCTTTGCCGTGGGCCTGCAGATCATGACCGGCCTGCCGGGGGAGACGGCGGAGGATCTGGCGCTGACGGTGGAAAGCGTCTGCCGCCTGCATCCGGATATGCTGCGCATCTACCCCGCCGCCGTGTTGGACGGCACCCCGATGGCCCGCTGGATGCGGGAGGGGACGTTTATCCCCAAAGGGGTGGAGGAACAGGTATCCATCTGCGCCCCGATCCTCGCCCGGATGGAGCGGGAAGGCATCCCGGTCATCCGGGTGGGCCTCCATCCGTCGGCAGAGCTGGAGCGGAAGGTGGTGGGCGGCTGCTGCCACCCGGCTTTTAAGGAACTTTGCCTTTCCCGCCTCTGGCGGGAGAGGGCCGCGTCCGCCCTGGCGGGTTTCCCCGCCGGGACGGCGGCGGAGCTTTCCGTCCCGGCCCAAGCGCTTTCCCAGGCGCTCGGGCAGAAGCGGGAAAATATCGGCTATTGGGGGCGCCTCGGCTACCGAGTCCGCGTCTCCGCCTCCCCGGACGGCGGGGCGTACCTGGCCGCAGAGGGGAGAAAGATTCCGTTACGAGAGGAGTATAAACCGGATGCGCCTGCGCTCCCTTGATATTCAGGGCTTCAAGTCCTTCCCGGACAAAACCAGAATTGAATTTGACGAGGGGATGACCGTCGTCGTCGGCCCCAATGGCAGCGGCAAAAGCAACATCAGCGACGCGATCCGCTGGGTGCTGGGGGAGCAGTCGACCAAGGCCCTCCGGGGCGGCAAGATGGAGGACGTCATCTTTGCCGGGACCGCTTCCCGTAAGCCGCTGGGGATGGCGGCGGTCACGCTGACCTTTGACAACACCGACCGTACCCTCCCGGTGGACGCCGACGCGGCGGCGATCACCCGCCGCTACTACCGCAGCGGGGAGAGCGAATACCTGCTCAACGGCAGGCCGGTCAAGCTGCGGGAGCTGACCGAGATGCTGCTGGACACCGGCCTTGGCCGGGACGGCTATTCGATGATCGGGCAGGGGCGGATCTCCGAGATCATCTCGGCCAAAAGCCGGGAGCGCCGGGAGATCTTCGAGGAGGCCGCCGGCATCGCAAAATACCGCTACCGCCGGGAAGAGGCCGAGCGGAAGCTGGATCAGGCGCAGGAAAACCTGGTCAGGCTGTACGATATCCTCTCCGAGCTGGAGTCCCGCGTCGGCCCGTTAAAAGAACAGGCCGGGAAAGCGGAGCAGTTCCTCGCCCTCTCGGAGGAAAAGAAAAAGCTGGAGCTGACCCTCTGGCTCGCCGGGCTGTCCCGGCTGCGGGAGCAGCTGAAAGAGCAGGAAAACCGCTGCCTGATCGCCAGAGGGGAGGACGAGCGGCTGCAAAAGGAGTCGGACGCCCTGGAACAGAAGATCCAGGCCGCCTACGACGAGACCAGGGCCTGCCTGACCAGAAGCGAGGAGTACCGTAAGATCCGCGAAAACCTCCAGAACAGTTCCGCCGCCGAAAAGTCGGCGATCGCCGTCCATGAAAACGAGCGCACCCACGCCCTTTTGGAGCAGAAGCGGTTAAAAGACGAGCTGTCGGGCGGGGAAGCGGCCGAAAAGGCGTCCGCCGCCCGCATTTTCGAGGCACGACAGGCGGTCGAGTCGCTTTCTGCCAAACTTACCGCTATCGAGCGGCAGGAGGCGGACGCGAAAGGCGCCGCCGAACAGGTCGCTTCCGCCGGTAAGGACGCCGGGGACGAGGCGGACCGGCTGCAGGCGGCGGTTTCCCAGGCCGCCCTTGACCTGTCCCGTTATACCCTCCAGTCCGCCGCAGACGGCCGGGACGAAGAGGAAGCGGAGGCGCAGCTGCGCGCGGCCGAAGAGGCGCTGCGCGAAACCGAGACCGCCCTTGCCGGCGGAGAGGACGCCCGCAAAGAGGTGGACGGGCTGCTGGAAGAGATCCGCTCCCGCCGGGAGTCGCTGCAAAACGCCCTCTCCGGCTTCCAGCTAAAAGAGGAGTCCCGCCGGGCGGCGGCCGAAGCCCTCCGCCGGACGCTCTCCGACCTGGAGCTGGAAGAAAAGGGCAAGCTCCAGCGGGCCAGCCTGCTGCGCGACCTGGAAGCGCATATGGAAGGGTTTAACCACTCGGTCAAGACGGTGATGAACTGGAAAAAACGGGGCCAGATGGACGGCATCCACGGGACGGCCGCGGGCCTGATCGACGTCCCGGACCGGTATGCCGTCGCGGTCGAGACCGCTTTGGGGGCGGGGCTGCAGAACATCGCGGTCGACGATGAGGAAACCGCCAAGGCCTGTATCCGCCGCCTTCAGCGGGAACGGGCCGGGCGGGCGACCTTCCTGCCGCTGACGGCGGTCAAAGGGAGCCTTTTAAACGAGCCGGGCCTTTCTTCCGAAGAAGGTTTCCTCGGCGTTGCGTCGGAACTGGTCGGTTCGGAAGACCGCTACCGGGGGATCGTGCGGTTTCTGCTGGGGCGGATCGCCGTCGTTTCCGACCTGAACGCCGCCGCCCGGATCGGGAAAAAATACCGCTACAAATTCCGGATCGTGACGCTGGACGGCCAGCAGGTCAACGCCGGCGGCAGCTTCACCGGCGGCAGCGCCGCCCGCGGCCAGGGGATCCTTTCCCGGCGCGGCGAGGCGGAAGCGCTCAAAAGGGAGGCGGAAGCGGTCCGCGCCCGCAAGGAGGAAGCCGCCCGGCAGGAAAAGGCGGTCAGGGAAGAACTTTCTTCCCTCGGCCGGAAGATCGAGGGCCTGCGGGAAGAACTGATGACGGCCAGCGAGGACCTCGTCCGGTTTGAGGGGGAGCGCTCCCGCGCCGAGGCCGAGGCCCAGTCGGCCGCCGGGAAAAAGGCGTCGCTGGAGCAGGAGATCGCCCGGTGCCGGGAGAAGATCGAAGCCCTTGCGGGCCGGCGTGCGGAAAACGCCGGCGCCCTTTCCGCCGCCGCGCAGCGCAAGGAGTCCCTCCAGCGGCAGCTGGAGGCGCAGCAGGGCAGCCGGGAGGCCCTTTCGGAAAAGCTCGCCGGGATGACCGAGCGCCTCCGCCGCCTGTCGATCGAGAAGGTCGTCCTTCAGAAGGATAAAGAGGCGGCGGAAGGGAACCTTTCCGCCCTTCTGCAGGCCAGGGAGGACGCCCGGACGCACCGGGAAACGCTTGCCCGGCAGATCGAAGAATATGAAGAAAAGCTCCGGACGCTGGAAGCGGAAATAAAGGCCGCCAAAGCCCGGATCGAGGACTTTGCCCGCCAGACCGCCGAATACGGCGGGAAAAATGAGGCGGTCTTAAAACGCCGCGCCCAGCTGGAAGGGGAGACGTTAAGCCTCCGCCAGCAGTCGCGGGAACTCTCCGCCCGCAAAGAACGGGCGGCCGGGGAATCGGCCCGGCTGCAGGAACAGAAAGCCGCCGTCCAGCGGGATTACGACCAGCTGGTTTCCCGGATGTGGGAGGCCTATGAGCTGACGCCCAGAGAGGCGGCGGACTGGAAGGTCGAGCTTTCGTCTGTTTCGGAAGGGAACAGGCAGCTCGGCATCCTCAAAAACAAGATCCGTGCGCTGGGTTCGATCAACGTCGCGGCCATAGAAGAATATAAGGAAGTCTCCGGGCGGTACCGGTTCCTGAAAGCCCAGGTGGAGGACGCATCCGGCGCCCGGGACGAGCTGCTGACCCTCATCAGCCAGCTGACCGGCGAGATGCAGACGCTTTTTAAAGATGCTTTTGACGCGATCAACCGCCATTTCGGCGAGATCTTCCGCCAGCTGTTCGGCGGCGGGAAGGCCTCCCTCCGGCTGGACGACCCGGAAGATATCCTGGAGTGCGGCATCGAGATCCTGGTCCAGCCGCCCGGCAAGATCATCAAAAACCTCGCTTCCCTCTCGGGCGGCGAACAGGCGCTGGTGGCGGTCGCCATCTACTTCGCGATTTTGAAGGTGCGCCCGTCCCCCTTCTGCGTGCTGGACGAGATCGAAGCGGCGCTGGACGACGTCAACGTCACCCGGTACGCCGCCTACTTAAAAGGCATCAGCGACAGGACCCAGTTTATCCTCATCACCCACCGCCGGGGGACGATGGAGGAGGCCGACACCCTCTACGGGGTGACGATGCAGGAGAGCGGCGTCAGCAAGCTCCTGCGGCTGAAGGTCTCCCAGCTGGAACGGGAACAGCTCCCGGCGGGGATACTGGATACGCCGGCGGGATAAACCGGTATGCCGGCATATCCCGTTTACGGCTTCATTTGGAATAGGTATAGATGGCAGCATAAGGAGGTTCATCCATGGGTTTATTCAATAAGATCCGCGAAGGGCTGAAAAAGACCAGGGACTCGATGATGCAGAAGGTGGAGCGGGTGCTCAACTCCTTCACCAAAATCGACGACGACTTTTTAGAAGAGCTGGAAGAGACGCTGATCATGTCCGACGTCGGGGTGGAGACTTCGGAGAATATTGTCGCCGACCTGCGCAAAAAGATCAAGGAGACCGGCGCCACCGACCCCGCCGCCGTCAAGGGGCTTTTAAAGGAGATCATTGCCGGGATGCTGAAAGAGGACCGGCCTTTCACCCTTTCGACCAGGCCGTCGATCATCTTTGTCATCGGCGTCAACGGCGCCGGCAAGACGACGACGATCGGCAAACTGGCCGCCGGGTATAAAGCGGAAGGCAAAAAAGTCCTGGTGGCGGCGGCAGACACCTTCCGCGCGGCCGCGATCGACCAGCTGCAGGTCTGGACCGACCGGGCGGGGGTGGATATCGTCAAACATACCGAAGGGGCCGACCCCGCCGCCGTCGTCTACGATTCGATCGACGCGGCGAAGGCGCGGGGCTGCGACCTTCTGCTCATCGACACCGCCGGGCGGCTGCACAACAAGAAAAACCTGATGGCCGAGCTGCACAAGATGTTTAAGATCGTCTCCCAGCGGGCGGCGGGCTGCGACGTCGAGGTGCTGCTGGTTCTCGACGCCACCACCGGCCAGAACGCCGTCAGCCAGGCGGAACTGTTCAAAGAGGCCGCCGATATCACCGGCATCGTCCTCACCAAGCTGGACGGCACCGCCAAGGGCGGGATCATCATCTCGCTCAAGAACCAGTTAAACCTGCCGGTGCGGTTTGTCGGGGTCGGCGAAAAGATCGACGATCTGCAGCCGTTTGACCCGCAGCAGTTTGTCGACGCGCTGTTTGAAGAATAAGGAGGAACCCCACTATGGATATTATCTTAGCCACCAACAACGCCCATAAGGTCGAGGAGCTCAAACGGATGCTGGAACCGCTGGGCTATACCCTTTATTCCCAGAAGGAAAAGGGCATTTCGATCGAGGTGGAGGAAAACGGCGACACCTTTGAACAAAACGCCTATTTAAAAGCCAAAGCCATCTACGACCTGACCGGCTGCGCGGCGCTGGCCGACGATTCCGGCCTCTGCGTCGACGCGCTGTCCGGCGCGCCCGGCGTCCACTCGGCCCGCTATGCCGGGGAGCCCTGCGACGATAAGAAGAATAACCAAAAGCTGCTGCGGGCGATGGACGGGGTGGAAAACCGCGCCGCCCAGTTTGTCAGCGTCATCTGCTACATCGACCCGCAGGGCGAGGCCCACTACTTCCGCGGCGAGTGCCCCGGGGAAGTCGGTTTTGCGGAAAAAGGGGCGGGCGGCTTCGGCTACGACCCCCTCTTTATGGTGGGGGAGAAGTCCTACGCTGAGATGACGGGCGCGGAAAAGGACGCCGTCTCCCACCGCGGCCGGGCGATCCGGCTGCTGGCGGATTATCTCAGGTAAATCGGGAAAGACAGGAAAGGATGGGATTCAGGATGCAAATCAGACGGGCGAACGGGCAGGACATCGCGGGGCTGAACAGGCTCCTTTACCAGGTGGCGAAAGTCCATTCGGACGGCCGCCCCGACCTCTTTAAGGCGGGCGGGAAAAAGTATACGGATCAGGAGCTGCTTGCCCTTTTGCAGGATGATGCCCGCCCGGTGTTCGCGGCGGTGGATGAGTCGGGACGGGTGCTGGGCTACGCCTTCTGCATTCTGCAATCCCACCCGGACGACAATATCCTGACCCCCATCAGGACCCTGTATATCGACGACCTCTGTGTCGACGAGGATATCCGCGGGCAGCATATCGGCCGGGCGCTTTACGCGTACGTCAAAAACTACGCGAAGGATATCGGCTGCTATAACCTGACCCTCAACGTCTGGGCCTGCAACGAGAGCGCCAGAAAGTTTTACGAGCGCTGCGGCCTTGTCCCCCAGAAGTACGGGATGGAAACGATATTGTAAAAATGAAGAATGAATATTGAAGAATGAAAAATGAAGAATGACGGATGGAAATGCTCCGCATTTCTCCATTTTATGGGTTTGCAGCCCCTTTAGGAAGTGTGCGCAGCACCCAAATCATGACGCAAAAGAAATAAACTGACCCTATATGCAGAAAGGAATTTTTATGACCAGTAAACAGAGAGCAAAACTCCGCGGCATGGCCAACACCCTCGACACGATCCTCCAGATCGGCAAGGGCGGCATCAACGAAAACACCTGCAAGACGGTCGAACAGGCGCTGCTGGCGAGAGAGCTGATCAAGATCCGCGTCCTGGAAAACAGCCTCTACACCGCCAAAGAGGCGGCGGCCGAGATCGCCGAGGCGGTCGGCTGCGAGGTGGTGCAGGTGGTCGGCACCCGCATCACCCTCTATAAGCCGAACCCCGAGCACCCGGTCATCGTCCTGGAGGACTGACCCCGATGGAGACCGGTATCTACGGCGGCACCTTCAACCCGGTGCACTGCGGCCACCTCCACCTCTTAAAGGCCGCCGCCCCCTACTTTGACCGCATCCTCGTGATGCCGGACCATATCCCGCCCCATAAGGAGGCGGAGATGCTCGCTTCCGGGGACGACCGGGCGGAGATGCTCAGGCTCGCGGTCTCGGATATCCCGGGGACGGAGGTCTGCCCGCTGGAATTGGAGCAGCAGGGGCGCAGCTACACCTATCTGACCCTCCGGGCGCTCAAAGCCCGCTGCCCGTCCGACCATTTCACCCTCATCATCGGCGGGGATATGCTTTTAAGTTTCAAAGAATGGCGCAACTGGCAGGAGATCCTGGAAAACGCCTCCCTTCTGGCCGCCGCCCGGGACGACGGGGAGTACGCCCGCCTGCTGCAGGCGGCGAAGGACTTCCCGGGCGCGCGGGTCTTAAAGGTGCCGCCCCTTCCGATGTCTTCCACCGATATCCGCGCCGCCGCCGCCGCCGGGAAGCCCCTTTCCGGCATGGTGCCGCCGGCCGTCGAACGCTATATCCATGCCCACCGGCTCTACCGCCCGTCAGGAAAGGAATGATCCCCGATGCTAAGCCCTGAAAATATCCCCTGGGACGCATACGACGCCCTTTTAAAAGAAAAGCTCAAGCCTTCCCGCTATACCCACTCCCTCTGCGTCATGGAGCGGGCGGTCGAACTGGCCCTCAAAAACGGCGTCGATACGACCCGGGCGCGGCTGGCGGGGCTTTTGCATGATATTATGAAAAATGTCCCGGATAAAGAGATGTTGCAATTCATCGAGGATTCTGGTATAATCCTATTATATGCGGATTTGTGCGCCCCGCAGCTGTGGCACGCCATCGCGGGGGCGGCATATATGAAAGAGAAACTCGGCATTGACGACCCCGATGTTTTAAACGCCGTCCGGTACCATACGACCGGCCGGGCGGGGATGTCGCCGCTGGAAAAGGTGGTGTATCTCGCCGACCTGACCAGCGCCGACCGGGATTATCCCGACGTCAAAAAGGCCCGGCGGATCGCCGACCGTTCGCTGGACGAAGGGGTCCTCTACGGGTCGGAATACCTGATTTCCGACCTGGTGGGGCGGGAACGGGTGCTCCACCCCGACACCCTCGCCTGCTACGACGAGCTGATCAAAAAAGGCGTCCGGGCAAACGGGAAATAAATGCCGGACCAGTCAAAAACCTGCTTTTGACTGAGAAAGAGAAAGGGAATGGGCATGGCGAAAGACAAACACAGGTCAAAACCGCCGTTTGGGCGGACAAATGGCATCCTGCTGGCCGTATCGATCCTGCTGATCGTCGGGTCGGTGCTGCTGGCGGGCTACACCTCGCTGATGAACTGGACGCCGCTGGCGGAGGTGGAAGAATCGGTCAACAGCGAAGGCAGCGTCGTGGAGGGCTCGGTCGCCGTTATCGACGAGGACATCAAGACCCCTGAGGAAGCCAAAAACCGGACGGTCAATTTCCTGATCGCCGGCATTGACTACAACACCACCGACGCGACCGCCGGCCTCAGCCGCGGCAAGCTGACCGACGTTATCATGGTCGTCCAGATCGACCTGGAGACCGGCTCGGTCGACGCGCTGCAGATCCCGCGGGACACCTGGGTCGGCACCAACGTCTCCTCCACCGGCAAGATCAACGCCGTCTACGCCCTCTCCGGCATCGACGGGCTGGCCGAGGTCATCTATGACCGGCTGCTGATCCCGATCGACCATTATGTCACCGTCGATATGGACGGCTTTATCGCGATCGTCGACGCGATCGGCGGGGTCACGATTGATATCGATGAGACCTTTACGCTGGAAGGTGTCACCTTCACCCCCGGCACCCGTACCCTTTCGGGCATCGAGGCCGAGAAGTTCGTCCGGGAGCGGCACAACCGCTCGGGCGGCGACATCGGCCGGATCGGCGCCCAGCGGCAGTTTCTGGCGGCGATGCTGAGCGAGATGAAGGCGCTCTCCGCCTCCGAGCTGACCAGCCTGGCCCCGGTCGTCATGGGCCATGTTTCGACCGACCTGTCGGTCGGGACCGCCCTCTCGCTGGTGCAGGCCATCCTCGGGATGGACACCGACAATATGAGCTTCTATACCCTCCCCGGCCAGACCGCCACCGCCTATAACGGCCAGTCGATCTGGAGCGCCCATAAGGACGAACTGGCGGCGGTCTTAAACGACAACTTCCGCCCCTATTCGGACAAGGTGCCGGCTGAAAACCTCCCGATCGAAGAGGTCGCCAACAGCACCGACTATTACGACGACGATTTTACCACCGTCACCGATATCCTGGAAGGGGACGACGGGGAAGAAAACGCGGCCTGACCACGATAGAAAGGAAAACGCTATGGAAGATAAACAGCTGATGGAAGAAATCGTCCGGATCCTCGACAGCAAAAAGGCGGACGACATCCGCGCGATCCGGATCGGCGACCTGACCATCCTCGCCGACTACTTTGTCATCGCCGCCGGCAGCAGCAATACCCAGGTGCGGATGCTGGCCGACGAGGTGGAATACCAACTGGGCCTGAAGGGGATCAAGCCCCACGCCACCGAGGGCTACCGGTCGGAGAACTGGATCGTGCTCGACTACTCCACCGTCGTCGTCCACATTTTCCTGCGGGAGACGCGGGAGTTTTATAACCTGGAGCGGCTCTGGGCCGATGGGGAACAGATGGACATCTCCCATCTGCTCAAGCAGAACTGATTGTCAAAACCGGGCGTTGGCCCACAAGATAAAGGGATGAATCACAATGAATCAGTATGATTTCCAATCAATCGAAAAAAAGTGGCAGAAATATTGGGACGACCATAAGACCTTCCATGCGGAGATCGACCATACAAAGCCCAAGTTCTACCCGCTGGTCGAATTTCCCTACCCTTCCGGGCAGGGCCTCCACGTCGGCCATCCCCGCCCTTACACCGCGATGGACATCGTCGCCCGCAAGCGGCGGCTGGAGGGCTATAACGTCCTCTTCCCGATGGGCTGGGACGCTTTCGGCCTGCCGACTGAGAACTTTGCGATCAAAAACCACATCCACCCGGCGGAAGTCACCCGCCGCAACGTCGCCCACTTTAAAGAGCAGCTGAAGTCCCTCGGCCTCTCCTTCGACTGGGACCGGGAAGTCAACACCACCGACCCCAATTACTATAAGTGGACCCAGTGGATCTTCCTCCAGATGTTTAAAGCCGGGCTCGCCTATAAGAGCGAGATGAACGTCAACTGGTGCACCGGCTGCAAATGCGTGCTGGCCAACGAAGAGGTCGTCAACGGCGTCTGCGAACGGTGCGGCGCGCCGGTCGTCCACAAGGAAAAGAGCCAGTGGATGCTGAAGATCACCGCTTACGCCCAGCGGCTGCTGGACGACTTAAAAGACGTCAACTACCTCGAACGGATCAAGTCGGCCCAGGTCAACTGGATCGGCCGCTCGACCGGCGCGGAAGTGGACTTCGGCACCACCGCCGGCGATACCCTGACCGTCTACACCACCCGCCCCGACACCCTCTTCGGCGCGACCTATATGGTCATCTCGCCCGAGCACCCGATGATCGACAAGTGGGCGGGGATCATCCAGAATATGGACGAGGTGAAGGCCTACCAGGCGGAAGCGGCCAAAAAGTCCGACTTTGAACGGACCGAGCTGAGCAAAGAGAAAACCGGCGTCTGTCTCCAGGGCGTCAAAGGCGTCAACCCGGTCAACGGCGCCGAGATCCCGATCTATATCTCCGACTACGTCCTGACCAGCTACGGCACCGGCGCCATCATGGCCGTTCCGGCCCACGATACCCGCGACTGGGAGTTTGCCAGAAAGTTCGGCATCCCGATGGTCGAGGTCGTGAGCGGCGGCGATATCGAGAAGGAAGCCTTCACCGACTGCGCGACCGGCGTCATGGTCAACTCCGGCTTTATGACCGGCATGACCGTCGAAGAGGCGAAGGAAGCGATCAAAGACTGGCTGGAAAAGACCGGCAAGGGCAAGCGCAAGGTCAACTTCAAGCTCCGCGACTGGGTCTTTGCGAGACAGCGCTACTGGGGCGAGCCGATCCCGATCGTCAAGTGCCCGAAGTGCGGCTATGTCGCCATCCCCGAGAGCGAACTGCCCCTCCAGCTGCCGGAAGTCGACAGCTATACCCCCACCGAGGACGGCGAGTCGCCTCTTTCCAAGATCGACTCGTTTGTCAACACCACCTGCCCCAAGTGCGGCGGCCCGGCCAAGCGGGAGACCGACACGATGCCCCAGTGGGCGGGTTCTTCCTGGTACTTCCTCCGCTATACCGACCCGAAAAACGACAAGGAGCTGGCCTCTAAGGAAGCGCTCAACTACTGGCTGCCGGTCGACTGGTACAACGGCGGCATGGAACACACCACCCTGCACCTGCTCTACTCCCGCTTCTGGCACAAGTTCCTCTATGACCAGGGGGTCGTCCCCTGCAAGGAGCCGTATTTAAAGCGCACCTCCCACGGGATGGTGCTGGGCGAGAACGGCGAGAAGATGAGCAAGTCCCGCGGCAACGTCATCAACCCCGACGACATCGTCCGGGATTATGGCGCCGACACCCTGCGGCTGTACGAGATGTTCATGGGCGACTTCCAGTCGGCGGCCCCCTGGAGCATGAACTCGGTCCGGGGCTGCAAGCGGTTCCTCGACCGCGTCTGGCGGCTCCAGAACTGCGTCGTCGACGGGGACGCCTACCGGCCCGAGCTGGAAAGCAGCTTCCACAAGACCATCCGCAAAGTCTCGGAGGATATCGAATCCCTCAAGTTCAACACCGCGATCGCCGCGATGATGAGCCTCTTAAACGAGATCGAGGCGGCGGGTTCGATCAATAAGAAGGAATACCGCGACCTGCTCGTGATGCTCAACCCCTTCGCCCCCCACATCACCGAGGAGCTGTTTGAGCTGATGGGCTTCGGCTCGCCGATCACCGCCCAGTCCTGGCTCACCTACGACCCCGCCAAGTGCGTCGACGCGACCGTCGAGATCGCCGTCCAGATCTCCGGCAAGGTCCGCGCCCGCATCCAGGTCCCGGCCGACATCGAGGCGGCTGACGCGATCGCGTTGGCGAAAGCCGACCCGAAGATCGCTTCCGCCATCGAAGGCAAGACGATCGTCAAGGAGCTTTACGTCAAAGGGAAACTGGTCAACATTGTCGCGAAATAAGCGGTTTGCGAAGCCGCCCGTTACAAAAGCGGGCGGCTTTTTCCTGCCCATTGACAGCCGGGCGGGGGTCTGGTAAACTGAAAATATAAAATATTGACCGGATAAAGGAGGAAGCAGCGGATGAAACTGTATAAACTGCTGGGCGCGGACGGGAAAATCTACCTGTCCGAGACGCCGGGCGCATATGGCGGCAACCGCAAGCTGAAAATCTACGGCCGCCTCGACTGCCCGACCGCCCTTTCC
>CALXKG010000051.1 GCA_944388825.1 uncultured Clostridia bacterium
ATGAGGGATTCGGACGGGAGGCGGCACAGTTTGCTTCGCTTCGCTCCGGCAAACTGGAGAAAACCACTTTCCGGCCATACGGCATTGGCCGGAATTTCGCGCAAAGCGCGAAACCGCGTTTTTCTCAGGTTTGTGCATTCCCTTTGGCGGTGGGCTGTCAGAGCCGCGACCTGGTCGCCCGCAGGCGACCCGAATCCATCTCCAAAGTTAAGCGGCCTCCCCCTTGGGCGCGCTTCAACTCCCCCTCTCGGGAAACGGCCCCTGCCCGTTTCCCCACTCCTTCAGGCGCTCCGCGCCAGCTCCCTCGGAGAGGGAGCCTTTGCAATCTCTCCCCCGGAGACGCTTCCATATATAGCGCGCCTTTCGAGCATGAAACAGCACAGGCCGCCTACAGCGGATCCGTCACCTTTCATCCGGGTCATATTTTGCCTTTGCCCGGGCGCTGATGGATTTTGCCGCCAGAACAATCCAGAATGGGATAAACATACAGACCATCACAAACGGCTCGCCAAGGGTAAAAACCCGGATGGGCGTATAAAAGTAGCCGAAAAAGAAAAAGGCGGCGTAGAAAAAGCTGCAGAACAGGCCGGCAGCCGAAACAGCAACCGGCATTTTCAGGCTGCCGAGCAGCGCGAACGCCCCGCAAAAAAGCAGGCCAAACAAAACAGACGCGCCGATAACGCCGTAAAACTGCGGAAGGACTTGATACGTCCGGGAAGATTCAGCGCGGGCAGCGTCCATGATCAAACTGGCCGCCACCGGAAATAGATGCGCCATTACGGCAAGGATGACGGCAAAAACTTTTTTCATAACGGGAACCTCCTTCTGGGCAGCGGTTGGGTTTTGCTTACAGCCAGAATATACCAGATCACGGGAGATTTTGCAAGGGAGGATGCAAAATCTAAGGAAAATCGCGCAAAAATTAAGAAACCCTGCTGCCCGCGTCGAAACAGGCAGCAGGATTTTCAGTCCTCCGGCGTCACTTCATCCACCGGTTCACAGACGACAAAGGTCAATTGATCCAAGTGCTCCGCCGCGTAATCTTCAGTACATTCCGCGTAGCCAAGCTCCGGATGGACGAACTGTTCCCACAGGCGGGTGACCGTCCCGTCCGGCTGGACGGCGCAGAGCCCGACCGCATCATTCACCAGGGCGAAGGCTTCGCCGGGATGGGATGCAATAAAGTCATTGGCATTATCGAAACCATAAGAAGCCCCCCGTTCTGTCACAACCCCGAGGCAGATCGGTTCCCCGTTCCCGGTCAGCAGATACCAGTCGCCGTGGTGCGGCTCAAATCCGCCGTCCTGATAGGCAACATAGTAGGCAAGCTGACCCGAAAGGTAATACGGGCCTTCGGTATCTTCGGCAAATTCATCATCGTGCTTTTCAAAAATACCGGATGCCATCCCGCTTTTCATCCATTCATACATATTTTCCGGCCGACTTGTCTTCACGACATTTTTCTCTCCCGGCCAAGTGATGTACTTTGCCAATATTGGAAACAAAAAAGCGCCACCAATAACCAAAAGCAAAGCCGCTAATTCAATTAAAGTTTTTAATCTATTATTCATTTATGATCAATTTCTTTAATTAACACATATATTCAGTTAACCCTAGATCTAGATCAGAAAACACTGTTGAATCCACAGATTCAATATTTGAAGAAGTCGAGGCTGTAACACTTGTCACCATAGAGCCAACAGTAGAGAGAGACATTACCGCGACCAGAACCATCGTTTTCATAAGTTTGGTTTTCATTGTTTGACCTCCTATTTTGATCTAATTTGGTGTGATACAAGATAATTATATCTTGTTACAGTAATGATATCAAAAGGAAAGATTAGATGCAATTGGCATTATTCATTATCTTTTTTGTAAATTTTGTGTATTATGACGTAATTAAGAAAAAATAGAATTATAGTAAGCAAAAACCGCCCTGGTTTCCCAGAGCGGCCTGAAATTACGCCTTATGAATATCCCTTGTCGCCACCAGCGGGACGCCGGTGCCGCAGATGTTTTCGATCAGCACCTTCCCGATCGAGACGGGGGCTTCGATGCGCAGGGCGTTGACCGCTTTCATCGCGTCGAAGAGCTTTTCCTTCGGGATGTCCCCTTTTGTCCGCACCGGGCAGAGGGGCAGGTGGCCGCCGGTCACCCGGACGGTCGAGGTGAGCACCCGGCGGGGGGCGGTCGACTCAGTGACCGCGTACTTCTCGCCCCGGGGGCAGCTGTTGCCGGTGACCCGGACGACCTTGCCGTCCTCCAGCTCCGCCTTCAGCGGGCAGCCCATCGGGCAGACGATACAGGTATATTCCTTTACTTCTCTTGCCATGCCGCTCACCTTCTTTCAATGCTGACAACGACCGGCTCGTCCGGAAGGTCCAGCAGCTTATCCGCCTTCACCGTCACCGACTCCATCTCACCCGGCAGCACCTTCTGCTTGGCCCCTTTATAGAGGAGCCTGTCCCCGCACCGGACGAGGATGTTCACCTTTTCCGCCACCTGCCCGAACCGGAAGAAGATGCGGACGTCTTCCATCTGGGGAAGGGCCAGCCGCTGGGGGACGGTGTAGCGGACGATGCCTTCCGCCTGGACCGGGAGGGTGCGCGCCGCCGCCGGGAGCGCGCCCTGGAGCCAGCGGGCGGCGCTCCTGCCCGCCATCTCCGCCTCGTCCGAGACGAAGTCGACCAGGTCGTGGACATGGAGGACGTTGCCGGCGGCGAATACGCCGGGCATCCCGGTCTCGCGGCTCTCGGTGACCGACGCGCCGCCGGTGACCGGGTCGAGGGGGATGCCGGCCCCGCGGGTCAGCTCGTTTTCGGGGATGAGGCCGCAGGAGAGCAGGACGGTGTCGCAGTCAAAATACTGTTCGCTCCCGGGGATGGGCTTGCGGTCGGGGCCGACTTCCGAGATGGTGACGCCGGTGACCCGTTCCGCCCCGTGGATCTTGGTGATCGTGTGGGAAAGGAGCAGCGGGATGCCGAAATCTTTCAGGCACTGCTGG
>CALXKG010000052.1 GCA_944388825.1 uncultured Clostridia bacterium
ACGTGTTACTCACCCGTCCGCCACTAGAAAAGCTCAAGTAAACTCAATCTCTTCCCGTTCGACTTGCATGTGTTAGGCGCGCCGCCAGCGTTCGTCCTGAGCCAGGATCAAACTCTTAATGTTGATCATATTAAAACCTTCGAAAACGAAGGGTTCTAATCTCTTCTCAGAACAACTCTGGCGATGTTTCCATCGCTAAATGTTCTTACAAAATTACTTTATTGGATTCCTCAAAGAATCCGGGTTCGTTCGTTTCGCACATTCGATATTGTTTAATTTTCAAGTTCCTCATTCCGCGCTACCGTTCGGTTCGCGCCGCTGCCTCGCTGACAGCTTATTTATTTTACCACAGCACTTTCCGTTTGTCAAGGGGTTTTTGAAAATTTTTTCCGGAAGTTTTCCGCGCGCTACGCGCGCCCAAACTTCCGCAAAATTTTCATCTGTCCGCAGGCAATGGATTTTTCTGGGGTAGTGTCCCCGGAGGAGCTGCGCTCTCTCGCGGCGACTTCCATATCTTACCACTGAATCCCCGAAATGTCAACCCCAAAAACGCAATTTGTCGTTCCGCCTTTTATTCTGTCGTTCTGCCGTCAACAAAATAGTCAAATTGCTAAAATTATCCCATTTCCGACCCGCCCATTGACATATTGCATAGAGTGCTATATAATAAAAGAGATGTGACAATTTGTAACCCCTGAAAGGATGGATGCAACCAATGGCAGAAAACACCGCGGCAGTCGCCGCACCGGAAGAAAACAAAATGGGCACGATGCCCGTCGGCAAGCTGCTCCTCTCGATGGGCCTGCCGATGGTCCTTTCGATGCTGATGCAGGCGCTCTACAATATTGTAGACAGCCTGTTCATCTCCCGGGTCAGCGAGGCCGCCCTGACGGCCGTTTCGATGGCCTTCCCGGTCCAGAACTTCATGATCGCGGCGGTCAGCGGCATGGCGGTCGGCGTCAACTCGCTGCTCTCCCGCAGCCTCGGCGAGAAAAACTTCGAGCGCGCCAACAAGGCGGCCAACGCCGGGGTCACCCTCTCCTTCCTGACGATGCTTGTCTTCCTCTTGTTCGGCATCTTTGGCGCGGAAGCCTTCTTCCGGCTGCAAACGACCGACGCGGAGATCATCCGGCAGGGCGCCGACTACACCCGCATCTGCTGTATCCTCTCGTTTGGCTGCTTCGGGCAGATCATCTTCGAGCGGCTTCTGCAGTCGACCGGGCAGGCACACCTTTCGATGGCCAGCCAGATCACCGGCGCGGTTTTAAACATCATCCTCGACCCGATCATGATCTTCGGCTACTTCGGCTTCCCCCGGATGGAAGCGGCGGGCGCGGCGCTGGCGACCGTCATCGGCCAGATCGTCGCCTGCTGCGTCGGCCTGGTCCTAAACCTCAAGTGCAACAGGACCCTGACCCTCAACGTCCGGAAATACCGGCTGGACAGGAAGACCGTCTGGGACATCTACCGGGTCGGCCTGCCGTCGATCGCGATGCAGTCGGTCGGTTCGGTCATGAACATGGCGATGAATATGATCCTGATGGGCTTCACCTCGACGGCGACCGCCGTTTTCGGCGTCTACTACAAGCTCCAGAGCTTCGCGATCATGCCCGCCATCGGGATGAACAACGCCCAGATCCCGATCATCGCCTACAACTACGGCGCCCAGCGGAAATCCCGTATTCTAAAGACGATGAAGCTGGCGATGGTTTCGATGCAGATCTTCCTCACCCTCGTCACGCTGGTCTTCCTCTTTGCGCCCGGGCTGCTGCTGTCGATGTTCGACGCCTCGGAAAACATGCTGGCGATCGGCGTCCCGGCGCTGCGGACGATGGGGCTCAACTTCTTCATCTGCGGCATCTGCATCTGCTCGGGCGCGGTCTTCCAGGCGCTCGGCAACGGCGTCTACAGCCTGATCACCTCGGTCATGCGGCAGCTGGTCGTGCTGATCCCGGTGGCCTGGCTGATGAGCCTGACCGGCAACATCGAGCTGGTCTGGATCTCCTTCCCGCTGGCCGAGATCATGTCGCTGGCGGCGAGCCTGTTCTTCCTCCGGCGGATCTTCAGGCAGAAGATCACCCCGATGCCGGACGGCGAATAAACGGACAAGCAGCGGGGAAACCCGCCGCATTTGTTTTGATTCAGGAGCATTTATGAAAAAACGACTGGTTTTCATAAGCGGCGCGATGGGGGCCGGCAAGACGGCCGTCACCCGCGCGCTGCAAAACATCCTCCGGCCGGCGGCGATGCTGGACGGCGACTGGTGCTGGGACATCAAGCCCTTTACGGTGAACGATGAGACAAAAGAGATGGTGCTGGGGAACATCGCCTTCCTGCTGCGGCGGTTTTTAGCTAGCCCCGCCTGTGAAAACATCCTCTTCTGCTGGGTGATGGACCATAAAGAGATCGCGGACGAACTCTTCCGCCGGATCGGGCCGGAAGCCCTACAGGGGGCCGAGACCTGGCAGTTTACCGTTGCCTGCACCCCCGAGACCCTCGAGGCGCATATCCGCGGGGACATCCGGAAGGGCCTGCGGGCAGAATCCGACATCCCCCGCAGCCTCGCCCGCCTCCCCCTCTACGCCGCCCTCCCGACCATCAAGGTCCCCGCCGACGGCCGGACGGCGGAAGAGGTGGCCGCCGCCATCGCCCGGGCCATCCTTCAAAAGTGACCAGAACGCGGCAAAAAGGCAGCCTCCCAACCCGGAAGGCTGCCTTTCCTGTTTCCGCAAACCTGCTTCATGGCGCGCAGCGCCGCTTCATGCGGCTATGCCGCGCTTCATAGGGCCGCTAGGCCCGCTTCATTCCGCGAAGCGGTAGGTCCCTGCCCCGACCGTCTCGGTCCTGCCGGAGGGGAGGATGACCTCCGCCGCGCAGTCAAACGGGACGGTGAGGGTATAGGTATACCCGCTCCCCGTCTTTTCCCAGCCGCAGGCGTACTTTCCGGCGGCGGAGTCGTACTCCATCTTCGCCCAGTCCAGCCGCCCTTCCGGGTCGGGCCGGGGCTGGAACCGCACCGCCTTGAATCCGGGCGCCGTCTCGTTGAGGCCGCACATATACCGGTACATCCACTCGACGATCGAGCCGTAGGCGTAGTGGTTTAAGGAGTTCATGCCGGTCGAGCTGATATGCCCGTCGGGATTTACAGAGTTCCACCGCTCCCAGACGGTCGTCGCCCCCATCCCCACCTCATACAGCCAGCTGGGGTAATCGGTTTTGAGCAGCAGCGAATAGGCGTCCAGATCGTCCCCCTGCTGCGACAGCGCCGGACAGAGGTAGGGCGTCCCGACAAACCCGGTGGTCAGGCTGACCCGCGGCGGCCAGGGCTCTTTCATCCCCTCTTTCATCTCGGCGAAGGAGAGCTTCTGCCGCAGCAGCCCCAGCAGGTCGTCCATCTGCCGCTTTTCCATCTCAGGCGGCAGCAGCCCGAAGTAGAGGGCGACGACCCGGGCGGTCTGGGTGTCGATGGCGCAGCGGCCGGTTTCGGTGAAATATTCCTTCCAGATCGCCGCTTTGATCTCGCCCGCCAGCTTTTCATATTTGGCGGCGTCCGCCTCTTCCCCCAGCACCCGCGCGGCCTTGGCGGCGAGGGTGGTCGAGTAATAGTAGTAGGCGGAGGCGATGTAATAGCTGTCGGTCGCGCCGACCGGCGACTGGGGTTCCTTGTAGTTGTCCAGCGCCAGCCAGTCGGCGAAGTGGAACCCGGTCTGCCACAGCCGCTTGCCGCCGTCCTTCTCGTCCTGGGTGTACATATAGTGGACCCAGCCCTTCATCGCCGGGTAATGCCGCCGCAGCAGCTCCTTGTCCCCGTAGTAGCGGTAGAGCGCCCAGGGCAGCACGCAGGCCACATCCCCCCAGGCGGTGGAGGAGTGCTGGCCCAGCATCCCGGCGGACCCCTTCGGCTTGATGACCGGCACGACAAACGGCACGCCGCCGTCCAGTGGGCGCTGCTCCCGCATCAGGTCTTCCATGAACTTGGCGTAGAAGGCGGGGGTATACATATTAAAGCAGGCGGTCCCGGCGAAGATCTGGGCGTCGCCGGTCCAGCCCATCCGCTCGTCCCGCTGGGGGCAGTCGGTCGGGACGTCGACAAAGTTGGACTTCTGGCCCCAGACCGCGTTTTGGAAGAACCGGTTGAGAAGCGGGTCGCTCGTCTCGATCCTGCCGGTCTCCGGCATATCCGAATAGAGGGCGCAGGCGGTGAAGTCTTTGGGGTCGGGCTCCAGCCCCTCCACCCTGACGAACCGGAAGCCGTAGAAGGTGCCGTGGGGGCGGACATGGGCGGGCCTGCCGTCCGAGATATAGGTATACTGCGCCTCGGCGGTGCGGAGGTTGTCCCGGTAGAAGCAGCCGTCCTGCATCACTTCCGAATAGGAGAGCCGGACTTCCGTCCCCGGCGCCAGCTCCGGCAGGTCAAATTCCACCCACCCGGCCATATTCTGTTTAAAGTCGAGGACATATTCCCCCTTCGGGGTGCGGATCAGTTCCGGATCGCCAAACGTCTCGTGGACACGGACCGGCGGGCTGAACCGGTCGTGCAGCGCGCCGAGGTCGTTTTCGACGGTAACCGCGTTCTCCCAGCCTTCGGCGCTGCCGGGTTTGGCCCAATCGGGGTCGTAAGCCCTGGCGTCGTAGTCCTCGCCGTAGTAGATCGCGGACTTGACGGCCGGGGAGGGCTTGCACAGCCACTTTTCGTCCGAGTTAACGACCCTTTCGCTCCCGTCCTCCATCGTCAGATGGATCTCGCAGATTGCCCGCATCCGGTCGCCGTAGATATCGGTATACCCGCCGTCGAACCCGAACCGGCCCTTGTACCAGGCGGGGAAAAGCATCAGCCCGACGGCGTTTTCCGCCTGCAGGTAGGGGGTCAGGTCGTAGGCCGCCGCCTGCAGCCAGAAGTCGTAGCTGTGGTGGCCGGGGGCCAGCAGCTCGTCCGACACCTTCTCGCCGTTCATATACAGCTCGTAGCTCCCCAGCCCGCAGACATACGCCCGCGCCGACTTGACCCCTTTTCCGGAAAAGAGCCCCTTCATCAGCGGCGGGGTCTCCCTGTCAAAGGGCGCCGCGATCCAGCCGGCGGTCCAGGGCTCGTCCCGCTTGCCGGTCTCAAACCAGGCGGAGGCGGAGCCGGCGTCCCCGTCGGCGGCGGTCTCGGTCACCCGCCAGTAGTAGCGGGTGCGGGGGGAGAGGGAAATTTCCGGGTGGAACGCGACCCCGTCGATATCCAGCCGCATCCCGGAATCATACAGCACCTCTTCAAAAGCCGGGTCGGCCGCGATCTCGACCCGCGCCCCCGCCTTTTTCCGGCCGGAGGACTCTGCCACCCAGGAGAGGGTCAGCAGCTCGGTCTCAAACCCCAGCGGGTTTTCCAGATGGTTG
>CALXKG010000053.1 GCA_944388825.1 uncultured Clostridia bacterium
ATCCTTTAGTATATCAGCCGGACGGGCGTTTGGCAAGATATTTTTTCCGGATTTCCCGCATATCCTTTCCCGGAGGGGGGACAGCCGATGGGAAAGCTGAAAAAAGCGGCGCGCGGGCTGCTCGGCGGGGCGGCGGTGACGGTTTTACTGCCGGTGCTGGCCCTTTTCCGCCTGCCGGGACAGGCGGACGGGCTTTTCGGGCTGGAGGCCGGGGCGCTTGCCAACCCGCTGCCGGAGGGGTACCGGGTGGAGATGGGCGGGGAAACGGTCCTGCTGTCCCCGGAAGAACTGCTGGCCGCCCTCGCCGGGGAGGATGGGGCGGCGCTGCCGGAAGGGGAAGCGGCGGAGGAGGCGCTCGGGGCCTGGTGCGTCCTCACCCACTCGCGTCTGATCGGGGAGATGGCCGGGCGGGCGGAAGCGCTGGGGGAAGCGGCAAGCGAAAGCCCGCTGATGGAGGTAGACGGGGCGGCGGACGAAAAGCTCGCGGCGCGCATCCGGCCCTATACCCCCTATTTCCTGACGGCGGAGGGGAAGCTGGTGCGGGCGGAGGCGGCGCTTTCCGACATCCTGGCGGCGGTGGAAAAGGGGGAAACCGCCGGGGATATCTTCCGGGATTACGGCGGGGCGGCGGCGCGGCTGCAAAAGGCGGCGGAAAAATAAGCGGCGGCAGGCTCTTTAAAACCTGCCGCCGCTTTGGCGTTACCGGTATTTCGGAGGTTATTTCTCTTCCGCCGCCGTCTTGACCGGCTGGGGGGAGAGCTGCACCAGCGCCTCGCCGACGCGGTGCTCCTTGACCGATTCGACGGTGATGTGGAGGGGGCCGGCGTCGAGGGAGAACTGGCTGTCGTCCTCGGGGATCTGGCCGAGGATGCCGAAGATGTAGCCGCTGAAGGTATCGTACTCGTCGACCGGGAGCTGGACGCCCAGCGTCTCCTGTACGTCGTCCAGCGAGGTCAGGCCCTGGATCTTCCAGCTGTTGTCCGAGAGCTGGACGATATCCTCGACCGGGATGCCGTCTTCCTCTTCGTTCAAGTCGCCGACCAGCTGCTCGATCAGGTCGCGGAGGGTGATGATGCCGTCCACGCCGCCGTATTCATCCAGCACGACGGCAAAGTAGTTGCCGCTCTTTTTCATGTTCTGGAAGAGGACGTCGGCCTTGATCGTATTGGGGACGAAGTTGGCCGGGCGGATCGCGCCCTTCAGCATCTCCTGCTGGGACTTGCCCTCGCGGCAGAGGCGGAAGTAGTCTTTGGCGCTTAAGACGCCCAGGACGTCGTCGATGTTCTCCCCGCAGACCGGGAAGTAGGAATGGCGGGACTCATGGATGGTCTTTTCCCAGTCGTCGATCCCGTCTTCCTTCCAGAGGACGGCGACGTCGGTGCGGTGGGTGCAGATCTCTTCGACCGGGATATCGTTGAAGGCGAAAACGTTGTGGATCAGCTCCTGCTCACTCGCTTCGATGACGCCCTTTTCGCTGCCGGCGTCGACCATCATGCGGATCTCTTCCTCCGAAACGTCGTCATCCTTCTGGTTGGGGTCGACGTGGAGGAGGCGCAGGACGCCGTTGGTCGAAATGGTCAGAAGCCAGATAAAGGGGGTGAAGATCTTCGCGACGAGGGAGAGGGGGCTCGCCATCGCCAGGGAGATCTGTTCGCTCTTGGCCTGGGCAAGACGCTTGGGGACAAGCTCGCCGCAGACCAGCGTGATGTAGGAGAGCAGGACGGTGATAATGAAGACCGCCGCCGAACGGGGCAGGGTGACATGGATCTTGGAAAACAGCGCGATCAGCGAGGACGCGAAGTTGTCGGTCGCGTAAGCACTTCCCAAAAAGCCCGAGAGGGTGATCGCGATCTGGATGGTCGACAGGAACTTGGTCGGGACTTCCGAAATCTTTTTCAGCTTGACGGCCCGCTTGTCGCCCTGTTCGATCAGCTTGTTGATGTGGTTTTCGTTGACGGAAATGACAGCGATCTCAGCGCAGGCGAAGTAGGCGTTTAAGCCCAGCATGATCAGCTGTAAGAGTATGGCCCATATCCATGAGTCGTTCAAAATGGTTTCCTCCTTCTGATTGTGGAACGTGTGTGTGTTGATACTATTATACCAGGGTCCATCCGCGAAAGCAAACCGCAAATCCGCCCTTTTTGCGCCGATTTTGCCCGGATTGCACCTTGCCGGGGGGCTGGCTCCGGCAATCGGAATCGGAATCCGGCGGGGGTGCCCCGGCGCGGCAGGACGCAAAAACCGCCGGGCGGGCGGGCCGTCCGGCGGAAATGGGAAAAGATGGGAAAACGGGCGGACAGCTGTGCGCCAGGCGCATACTCTCCCCTCCCCTGCCCCGGTACGGGGTCAGACGATCGCGCAGGGGTAGGGCTTCCCTTCGTTAAAGGCCAGCAGGCTCTCGATCCCGCAGGCGACCATGCTCTCGACCGCCTCGGCGGTGTAGAAGGCCATGTGCTGGGTCATGATGACGTTGGGGAACTGCCGCAGGTAGGCCATATCCCGGTTTTTGAGGATATCCGTCCGGCGGTCGTGGTGGTAGATGCCGGCCTCGTCGGCAAAGACGTCCAGCGCGACGCCGCCGATCCGCTCCTCCTCGATCGCCTCGATGACCGCGCGGATGTCCATCAGCTCGCCCCTGGCGCAGTTGACGAGCAGCACGTCCCGCTTCATCTGCGCGATCGCCCTGTCGCCGATCATAAAGCGGGTGGAATCGGTAAGCGGGGTATGGAGGGTGATGATATCGCTTTCCCGGTAGAGGGTTTCCAGCGGGACATACCGCCCGAGGGACGCGGCGTCCGGGTTTTCCTTTACGTCGTAGCAGAGCATCCGGCAGCCGAAGCCGGAGAGGTTGCGCATAACGGTGAGGCCGATCCGGCCGGTGCCGACGACGCCGACCGTCAGCTGGCAAAGCTCCCGCCCCATCAGGCCGCCGAGGGAATAGTCGTTGACCTGCCCCCGCCAGAGGGCAGGCTTATATTTGCGCAGCAGCATCAGCA
>CALXKG010000054.1 GCA_944388825.1 uncultured Clostridia bacterium
AGGGAAAAATCCGGACGATCCTGCTGCCGGGGATACTCTGCCGGAAACTGCTGAAATATGCCCGGAAACAGAAAATCGCTTCCGGCGGGATTTTCCTCACCAGAAGCGGTAAACCGATTTCCAGAAAGCAGGTCTGGGCAGAGATGAAGGCGATCAGTAAGCACGCAGGGGTCAGTCCGGAAAAGGTCTTTCCGCATAACCTGCGGCACCTTTTTGCCCGGGCATTTTACCGGCAGACCCGCGACGTCGTCAGGCTGGCTGATCTTCTTGGGCATTCCAGCCTTGCGACGACTACGGCAGTTACACGCTGCGTTCGATTGAACTGAAGGCGGAAAATAACTGGACGGCGACGGTCGAGGGTCTGCCGGACAGCTTGCTTGAGCAGGAATCTCCGGAAGTCCGCGTGCTGGAGATCAACAGCAATCAGTATACGCTGGATGGAGGCAGCGTAGTGGCCGAGGTGGATGAAAACGGCGTTTTGCAGATTAAATTCACCAATATCTACACGCCTACCGAACAGTCCGGAGGGGATATGACCCTCGCCATTTCCAAATGGGTCCGCAACGAGAACACCAACAGCCGGTTTGAATTCCAGCTGTTCCTCACCGACGGGTCCGGCGCGGCGCTGGCCGGCAGCTATCCGTACACCGGCAGCTACGCCGGTTCGATTTCCGACGGCGGCAGATTCTATCTGGCGGATGGCGAATCCATTACCGTCACCGGCCTCCCGGAAGGGACGGGCTACAGAGTCGTGGAAAACAACGTCCGCGGCGCGTATGACGTCATCGTCAGTGGCGACAGCAATATCGGCAGCCTGACGGAAAACCGGGATGTGACCTTCATCAACATCGCGCCCGGAAACCCGGGCGGACATGAAGACCCGCCTTATTACCCGCCGGAAGATCCGGAACCGGAACCTTCCGAGCCTCCGGAAGAACCTTCGGAGGAACCCCCTGAAGAACCGTCGGTAACGCCTTCCGAGCCTTCGGATGAACCTTCCCCTTCCGGACCCGTCTCCGAACCGGATCCCACGCCGGAACCGGAACTTGCCGAACCGACCCTCCCCCAGACCGGGCAGCTCTGGTGGCCGGTGCCGGTGCTGCTGGTCAGCGGCGCGGCAGCGGTGGCGTTCGGCGCTTTCAAAGGGCGGCGCAAAAGCCGTAAATAAGATGCTGATCCCCGGGCGGTCCTCACCCTGACGCCCGGTGTGATACACAACACACCCCCGGCTGGAATACAGCCGGGGGTTTCTCCTGTCCGGAAACAGGTATCCTGTCCGGGCGCGGGCCGGTTTCTTCCACCCACCAGTAGTCGTTCTCCCATTTGGCCGGGAAAGCCTATTCCCTGGTTAAAAAGAGCGGCCACAAATTTTATGTAAACTTTTTTTGAAATGTGTCATGTTAAAGCCCCGCGTTCCGTTTTTATGGTAAGGCCTTGACCAATCGCCTTTTTTCGTCCTGTACGGGCAAAGGGGGATGCGTGCGGAAGGCGCGGCATATGCCGGCGCTTTACGGCCTGCGCACGCCTGCGGGAAAGGACAAGGAAAGGTGGGTAATAGCCGGTGGTAACTGTTTATAGGGCGCTGGACGGGCGGGGGCTTAACCGGGAGGAAACGTCGTGCATACTCCGGGTCCATCGCGATTTTGACCGGTATATCCGCGGCGCGGTCCGGCGGCGGATGCGGGACTCCTCCGATGCCGATGATATCGTACAGGAATGCTACCTGAAACTGATCCGGTACGCCGGACGGCTGGTACAGCTGGATACGCCTCAGCTGGTCCGGTATATCGGCCGGGTGGTGGACAGCTGCTGCGCCCGCTATTGGAAGAGCAGGAAGCCGACAGAAGAACTGCGGGATGAAATGCCCGATAGGAAAGCGGAACAGGATATCAGCGGCCGGGAAACCTACTGGGCCTTCTGTACGGCGCTGGAACAGCTTTCCGGGCGGGACCGGCTGCTGCTGCAGATGCGGTATGAGGGCGGGCTGACGGCGGAAGAGATGGGGGAAGCCCTGGGCATGACAGCGGGAAACGTCCGTTCCGCCCTCACCCGGGCGCGCAAGCGGGTGCGGATGAAGATGGATGGGGCGGCGGGCAAAACGGGCGGATAAACACAAGGGGCTGCTGGAAATGCGGCAAGGCCGGTCGATGAAGACCGGCCTTGCCGCAGCTTTTGTATGGGCGCGTTTTTCCAGCTTCCGGAGGGAAAAGCCTTACCGCACCGTCAGGTTCAGCCCCTCCGCTTTCCCTTCGGTACCGGCGACGGTGAGGCGCTTCAGATTGGCGGGGTTTTCATAATCCACCGATTCGCCGTCGTCCTGGTAGAGGGTATATTCGCCGTCCCCGAAGGCATAGACCCGGAGGTTTTCTTCATCCAGCCGGGAAACGGTGAGGGCCGGGGCGGCAGTCGGGAAAAGATGCCCCTTCCGCAGGAAGACCAGCACTTCGCCCAGCTTGCAGGGGATGAAGCGGACCCCCTTTTCCATGACTTCCGTATCATAATCATCGGCCGACCGGAACCGCAAAAGCCGCATCTCTTCCGGCAGGTAGACGTACCGGCCCTCGGCGTTCTGCTCCAAAACCGGCGCGACCATGATGCTCTCGCCGACCAGCAGCTGGTCCTCGACGTTTTTCGCGACCGGGTCGTCCCGATAGACAAAGGCGAGGGGCTTAAAGTACATATCCCCCGCAAGGGCCGCCTTGACCAGCTCGCTGTACAGGTAGGGGAGGAAGGCGTACCGCAGGCCGACCAGGTCCCCCATCATCTTCCGGTCGGTGTAGCCGTAAAGCTCCTGGTGGCGGGTGCCCCTGGAAGAGTGGTTGCGGAAGAGGGGGGTAAAGAGCGAGAACGCAAGCCACCTCGCCATCAGGTCTTCGGTGCAGTTGCCGCTGTGGCCGCCGGTGTCGCAGCCGTTAAAGAGGAACCCCGCCATATTGAGCCCGACTTCCTGCTGGACCAGCTGGCGGATATGCGACCACCAGGAGGCGTTGTCGCCGGTCCAGACGCCGGCGTAACGGTGCATCCCGATATAGGAGGAGCGGGAGAACATCATCGTCCGTTTGCCGGGGCGGAGCTTGTCAAACGCCTCGGAAGCGGCGCGGGTCATGTTGTAGCCGTAGAGGTTGTGGACGTCCCGGTGGAGGATGCGCTTCCCGTTTACGTTGTGGTAGAACATCTCGTAATACTGGTCGGGCGCGCCGATGCTGTAGGCGGCCCCCATCATCTTATGCCAGTCCTCAATGGCGTAGTGCTCCTTCTCGCCGATCTCCCCGGCCATCCGGACCGACCGGCGGAGGGTGGAGTCGGTGTAGAAGATGGAAGGTTCGTTCATATCGTTCCAGAAGGCTTCGATCCCCATATCGGTCAGGAACTGATAGTGCATCCCGAACCAGTCCCGCGCCGCGGGGTTTAGATAGTCGGTAAAGTAGGAGAGCCCCGGCCAGACCGCGCCGGTAAAGGGGGTGCCGTCGGCGTTGGTGCAGAAGTACCCGTTTGCGATCCCCTCTTCCGCAGTCGGGTCGCCTGCCAGCACCTTGATGCCGGCGTCGATGATCGGCACCAGCCGGATGCCGTCCTTTTTGAGGTCGTCCGAAAGGGCGGCGAGGTCGGGGAAAGCCTCCGTATCGACGGTGAAGTCCTTGTACCCGTCCATATAGTCGATGTCCAGGTAGATGTGGTCGAGGGGGATGCTGTTTTCGTGGTAATCCCGGGCGATCTGGCGGATATCGGCGTCGTTATAGTACTGGTAGCGGGACTGTCCGAAGCCCATCGCCCACTTGGGCGGGATATAGCTGCGGCCGATGGCTTTCCGGAACTCCCGGGTGACCGGGAGGGGATTGCCGGAACCGTCTTCGCCGGTGAAGAAATAAAGGTCAAAGTTTAAAGAGGAGGCGGTGATGATCAGCTTGTTTTTGTCGGTGTAGCCGACGTCGAACCGGCAGATGCCGGGATCGTCCAGAAAGATGGCGATATTCCCCTTTCCGTCCGCCCGGTCAACGATCAGGAAGTTGTGGGCTGCGTAGAGGTTATATTTCCCCTCGGTGTGGTTCATATCGTCTACATTGTTGCTGATGTACAGCCAGCCGCGCTTGTTGATCCCGCGCAGCGCCTGCCCCAGGCCGTATACGGCGTCCCCGCCGCAGAGGGGGAGGGTAAACTGCCAGGCGTCCCGGGCGGGCTGCGCGGCGTCCTGGCCAAAGCGGCCTTCCGCGCCGTCGGTCTGCTGGTTCCAGTCGACGACCCGGGCGGAAAAGCCGGGGATTTTTACGTCGTCTCCCTTCTGGTAGACGGCGGTTTCCGGGACGGAGACGGAAACCGCTTCGGTATCGAGGATCGGGCTGCCAAACCGGTATTTGGTGATCATAAAGGGCCATCCTTTCTGCTTGACGACAGGCGGGGGCGGGCGGCTGTCTGCAACCGGCTGTCCGGCCCCCTGAAACAGCGATCAGGCGTTTAGCGATAAACTCTTACCAGCCATTATACCGGCTGTTTTTCTTTTTGTCAATGGTTTTTCGCAAAAAAGGTGAAATTTATCGGCTGTGCACAAATCGGGGCCGAAAAGTTTAGTTGCCTTTTTGGAAAGCGGGCCGGGGAGATTTATTATCCCGTTACCAAACTGAAATTCACGATAAATACAATATTATTATATATCATATACAAAAATTTTCGGGAAACAATCGGTCATAACAGGAGAAAATTCCATAAAATCCGCACAAAGATGCCCGCGGAGAAGGATAAATAGAGCCAGCTTGCTTTTTCTTTTCCCGCCCTGTATAATAGAACCCATCCGGCATATTTTGTGAAAGGAGCAGTGCGTATGACCCTGAAAGAGATCGCCAAAGAGGCGGGCGTAAGCCCAATGACCGTGTCCAACGTGGTCAACCGCCATGATTCCAAAGTGTCGGAAGCGACCCGCAAGCGGGTGCAGGCGGTCATCGACAAGTATGGGTATGTCCCCAATATGTCGGCCCGGAGCCTTTCGTCCACCCGGTCGCGGATCGTCGCGCTGGTCATGCCGGTGCCGGTCAGCGAGGATCAGGTATCGCAGATGGCGACGATCGACCCCGCCCTGGCGGAAGCGGCGAAAAACGTCCTGACCGGCCACTACATCAGCACGATGGTGGGTTTTCTGGAGAGCAAGCTGAAAAACCTCGGATATTATACGATGCTGCGCTCCTATTACCGGGCGGAAGAGGTGCTGGAACTGCAGCGCAACTGGAAGATGGACGGCTGTATCGTGCTGATGCCGCAGATTTACGACGCGGAAAACCGGCTGATCCTCACCCGGTCCAGCTGCCCGGTGGTGATGCTCGACCGGTTTTACCCCGACCTGCCGATGCTTTCGGTCGGCAGCGACGACTATCACGGCGGGTACCTGGCCGCCCAGACCTGTATCCGGTACGGGCACCGCAAGTTCGCGTTTGTCTGCACCGGCGCGCCGGATATGATCGACCAGTCGACGATCATCCGGGAACGGTACCAGGGGTACCTGGCCGCGCTGCGGGACGCCTGTATCCCTGCGGAAGACTGTATGGTGCTGGGGTTCCGGGATTCGCTGACCGGCGGGCGGAGCTGCGGCCGGCATATCCTGTCGATGAAGCCGGAAGTGCGGCCGACCGCGCTGGTCGTCACCTCCGACTCGATCGCGATCGGGGCGGTAGCGGCGCTGAAATCGGGCGGGCTGCGGGTGCCGGAAGATATTTCGGTCATCGGGTACGACGACCTGCCGATGGCGGCGCTGGTGAGTCCGCCGCTCACCACCGTCTCCCAGGACCTGGACGCAAAGGCGTCGGCTGCCGCTGCCCTTTTGAAGATGCGGATCGACGACCCCGGGATGGCGGCGGACCGGATCATCCTGGACGTCAAGGTCGCGATGCGGCAGACGGTGGGCCGGGCGCCCGGAACATAAAACAGGGACAGGGGGTTACCCGTCCGGTGGGCTGGATTGCCAGCCTGCCGGACGGGTATTTCTTTTGCGCAAAAACCGGTGTGTCAAAGACATGAATATACCGCGAAACCCATAAAATCCAGTATAACGTTTTTATAACGACGTCATATTGCACAAATTTCAAATATCCGATTGTAAAAAAAAGTACAAAGTTACCGCTGATTTGGATTTTTTATTAAGAACTTGTTGACAGGCAGGGAGTAAAGTGCTATAGTTTAGTCACAAAAAGGGTTTAGCGAAAAACTTACCGCTGCCCTGCAAGGCGGCGGGACAACGCAAACAGCGAAAGAGAGGAGCACGCTTATGGCATCCCTGCGCAAGATCGGCAACGAAAGCTCGATCTGGAAAAGAATCTGGCGGAACCGTTCACTCTACCTGCTGCTGCTTCCGGCGGCGGTGCTGATGATCTGTTTCACCTATGTGCCGATGTACGGCATCACGATCGCCTTTAAGGACTTCAGCCCGACGCTCGGCATCACCGCAAGCCCCTGGGCGGGGTTTAAGTATTTCCAGCAGTACTTCAACTCCTACAACTTCTGGAACACCATCCGCAACACCCTTGTGATCAGCATCTACTCGGTGGTCGTCACCTTCCCGCTGCCGATCGTGCTGGCGCTGCTCTGCAACCAGATGACCCATAAGGGGTTCAAGCGGTTTTTCCAGGTGTCCACCTACCTGCCGCACTTTATCTCGACCGTCGTCATGTGCGGCATGATCATCCTCTTCCTTTCCCCCTCCAGCGGCATCATCCCGAAGATGTTCGGGGCGCTGGGCATCGACATCGGCAACCTGATGGGCGAGCCGGCCGCCTTCCCCCACATTTATGTCTGGACGGAAGTCTGGCAGCACTGCGGCTGGGACTCGATCATGTACATCGCCGCCCTTTCGGCGGTCGACCCCTCCCTGTATGAGGCGGCCACCGTCGACGGCGCCAGCCAGTGGCAGAAGATGATCAAGATCGACATCCCGATGCTGCTGCCCACCGCGACCGTCCTGTTCATCCTCCGGGTCGGTTCGATCATGTCGGTCGGCTTTGAAAAGGTCTACCTGCTGCAGACGACGCTGAACCTGACCACCTCGGAGATCATCTCCACCTACGTTTATAAGATGGGCCTGATTTCCAACCAGTACAGCCTCTCCGCCGCGATCAACCTGTTCAACAACATCATCAACTTCATCCTGCTGATGTCGGTCAACCTTGTCTCCAAGAAGATGAGCGACACCTCGCTGGTGTGATGGAAAGGAAGGCGCTTTATGACAAAGACAGCGACAGCCGGGCGGAAGGTCCAGCGGACGGCTTCCGACAAGGTCTTCAACTTTTTCCTTTATCTGATCTGCGGGATCGGGGCGTTTATCGTCCTGTACCCGATGTACTTTATCATCATCGCCTCCTTCTCCGACCCGACGGCGGTCAGCTCGGGCAACGTCGGGTTCTTCCCGGTGCGGCCGACGCTGGCGGGGTATGAGCGGCTGCTGGGGTACGCTTCCATCTGGCGGGGCTACCGCAACACCATCCTCTACACCGTCCTCGGCACCGCGATGATGCTGGCGGTCAATATCCCGGCCGCCTACGCCCTCTCCCGGAAGGACCTGGTCGGGCGGCGGATCATCAACCTGCTGCTCATCTTCCCGATGTTCTTCTCGGGCGGCCTGATCCCGACCTACATGACCGTGCGCAATTTCGGGCTGGTCGACAATTTCTGGGTCATGATCATCCCCTTCTCGGTCGTCACCTATTATGTCATCGTCGCCCGGACCTTCTTTGAAAGCTCGCTGCCGGAC
Source organism: uncultured Clostridia bacterium (assembly GCA_944388825.1). Lineage (GTDB taxonomy): Bacteria > Bacillota > Clostridia > Oscillospirales > Ruminococcaceae > Faecivivens. The sequence goes on from CALXKG010000054.1 coordinate 7,730, forward strand.
GGCATCTGGGAGGCGGCGCAGATCGACGGCTGCGGCAACCTGCGGTTCTTCTTCTCCTTTGTCCTGCCCCTTTCCAAGGCGATCATCGCGGTCATCGCCCTGTGGGCGGCGGTCGGCATCTGGAACCAGTATTTCAACGCCTTGATCTACCTGCGCAGCGACTACCTCCAGCCGCTCCAGATCATCCTCCGCTCGATCCTCATCAGCAACCAGAACATGGCCAGCATGACCACCGGCTCGGCGGCCCAGGAGGCCCAGGAGCTGGCGGAACTGATCAAATACGCGGTCATCGTCGTGTCCTCCGCCCCGATCATGTGTATGTACCCCTTTGTACAGAAGTACTTCAACCAGGGCGTCATGATCGGCGCGATGAAGGGCTGAGCCTTCCGGAAACAGGTTATCAACCACCGTCTGTCCCGTGCCCCGCTTGCCGGGGGCGCGGCTGAATACAAAAGAAAAGGAGCTATTGCTATGAAATCCAAGAAGATCCTCTGCGCGCTGCTTGCCCTTACGATGTTTGCCTCGATGACCGCCTGCTCGGACGGCGGCGACGCTGCCCCCACCAGCGGCGACGGGAGCACCGCCGCTTCCGATAACGGCGGCGATGCGGCTGAAGGCGCCGGACAGACCGATTTTGAGATCGCGATCGTCCGCTGGTCGGAAGCCTGGGGCACCACCTACAGCGAGACCGCTTTCCTGCAGGAAGCCGCCGAAGCGACCGGCGCCAACGTCACCTGGCAGACCTTCTACTCCACCGACTGGAGCGAACAGAAATCGCTGCTGCTCGCATCCGGCGACCTGCCCGACGCCTTCTTCGGCTCCAACGCGCTGACCGATGCCGATATCGCCCAGAACAAGCCCAGCCTGTATGAGCTGACCGACCTGATCGCCGAGAATATGCCCAACCTCTCCAAAATTCTCAGCGAGGACGAGACGGTCAAGGCCATCTGCACCGACCCCAACGGCGAGATCTATTCGCTGCCCAAGAAGCTGCCGCTCCGCCCGCTGACCGCGAACGAGTGGTACATCAACAACGACTTCCTTGCGGCCCTCGGCATGGAGGCGCCCGACACCCTCGACGAGCTGACCGATTATATGATCGCGGTCGGGCAGAATGACCCCGACGGCAACGGCGAGGACGATACCTTCGGGTATATCAACGGCAGCGCGACGCTGGCGGACGATATCAACAACATCATGATCCCCTTCGGCCTGCAGTGCTCCCGCGCCGGCAACTTCATGACGCTGGACGCCGACGGCAACCCGCTGTTCGCCCCGACCGCCGAGACCTATAAGGACGCGGTCAAGTGGATGAAGGAGCTTTACGACAACCGCGGCCTCGACCCCGAGCACTTCACCCAGGATTCCTCGATGGTCAACGCGAAGGTGCAGGCGGAAGGCGGCTCCAAGGCGGGCATCGTCTCCCAGTGGTCCGCGGACGCCGAGACCGGCGCAAACGTAGGCCAGTTCACCGTTATGAAGTCGGTCCAGGGCCCCGACGGCAACCGTTACTGCGAATCCGACCCGACCTTCTTAAACTACGGCAGAAACGAACTGGTCGTTACCGTCGCCTGTGAGAACCCGGCGCTGCTGCTCCAGTGGGCCGACTACTTCTATACCGATCTCGCCTCCCTCCAGACCTATTACGGCTCGATCGGCGACGGCAAGGTCGCGGACAACGGGGACGGCACCTATGAGGTCCTGCTGCCCGATGACGGCACCTCGCTCGACGCCTCCTGCTGGACCTGGTCCTTCCGCGACCACGGCCCCAAGTATATGAGCGAAGCGTTTGAGGCGAACGTCGTCCTCCCGACCGACCAGGGCGACGGCGCGAAGCTGCTGGACGACGAGGTCAACAAGGAATACGCCAGCAACACCTTCCCGGTCTGCTACTATACCGATGAGCAGCTGACCCAGCTGACCTCCCTGACCACCGATATCTACAACTATGTCGAGGCGCAGTACGCCCACTGGGTAGTCGACGGCGGTATTGATGAGGAATGGGACGCCTACATCGAGCAGTTGAACGCCATGGGCCTGGAGCAGGTGCTGGAGATCCAGAACGCCGCCTATCAGACCTACCTGAACGCCTGATAACCTGAAATACTTCCTCTTTGATCCTTCATAGCGCGCCGGGCGGCAGTGGTTTACGGAAACCGCTGCCGCCCGGCGCTTTTGCAGACAGGAAAAGCCCGGCAGCGGGTAACTGCCGGGCCTTTGATCGGATCGGGTTATACGGGGATCATTTGTCCGCGTTGAACAGGCCGACATAGGCGTCGACCGGGGAGGTACCCTTGAAGGTGCTCTCGCCGGCGATCTTTTCGGCCAGCGTCTCGACGACGATGTCCTCGGAGGTGTAGGCGTTGATGTAGGTGGGGATCCGGGGGGCGTCGAGCAGGTGGTAGGGGTTGTCGATCGAAACCATCATCGTCGGGACGTCGTGGATCATCTGCGGGACGGTCGCACGGTGGCCCGGCCAGGTGATGCGGGCGGCGGAATCGGAGCCGTTGGTCTCGATGTTGCAGAAGTAGAGGATGACGTCGTACTTCTTCTTGAACTCCTCGATCTTCATGCTGCCGATGGCGGAGTCCTTTTCCTCTTCGTCGTAGACGGTGACGTTAAAGCCCTTTTCTTCCAGCTTTTTGATGAACAGCGGGGCGTAGTCGCCGCGGGTGTTGTGGTAGCCGGGCTTGTCGCCGATGACCACCAGATAGATGTTCTTCTGTTTCGCGGGGTCAAGCGGCAGCAGGTGCTGGGTATCCTTGACCAGCGTGATGCCCTTGTCGGCGATCTCCTTGGCGAGGGCATGGCCTTCGCCTTTTTCGAAGATCTCCAGTGCTTCGACCGGCGGGACGAGGGTGCCGGCCGCCTTTTTCTCGGGCAGGTGCATCTTCGCCTTCAGGCCGAGGACGCGGCGGAGGGCTTCGTCCAGCCGTTCCATCGTCAGGGTGCCGTCTTCCAGGCCCTGTTTCATATAGTTGAAGTCTTCCTCGATGTCGCGGGAGAAGAGGAAGATGTCGGCGCCGTTGGCAATAGACAGCGGGACCGCTTTGCTTCTCGGGATGATCTCGGTAAAGCCGCCCATCGTGGTGGCGTCGGTGACGATCAGGCCGTTGAAGCCCATCTTGCCGCGGAGCAGCTTATTGTGCAGGTCGGCGTTTAACGAGCCGGGGAGGATGTCCTCGTCCTTGACGTCGGGGTCGTAGTAACGGGTGTAGGCCGGCTGGAGGATGTGGGCGCTCATCAGCGTCTCGATCCCGTCGTCGATCATGCCCTGGTAGACCTTGCCGTAGGTGGCGTCCCACTCTTCGACCGATAGGGAGTTGATCGAGGCGAGGAAGTGCTGGTCACGGCCGTCGACGCCGTCGCCCGGCCAGTGCTTGACGCAGGGGACGAGGCCGCCGTCCCGCATACCCTGGGCGATCCGGCGGGCGAAGGTGAGGACCTTGTCCGGGTCGGAGCCGAAGGAGCGGACGTTGGTGATGGGGTTTAAGGGATTGTAGTCGATGTCGACGACCGGGCCGAAGTTCCAGTTGGCGCCGACCGCCGCGCACTCTTTCGCGCAGATCAGGCCGGTCTTGTAGGCCAGTTCCGGGTCGCCGGTCGCGCCGATCTGCATCTGGTGGCCGCAGGCGGTGCCGTCCATGATCATGTTGCTGGCGCCGCGGTCGAGGTCGCCGCAGATGAAGACGGGGATGTCGTAGTAATCCTGGAAGCCTTTGATCTTTTCGCGGATCTCTTTGGAGACTGCGCCGCGGAGCAGGAAGCCGTTGGGCTTCATGCCGATCTTTTCCAGCCGCTCGATCGTCTCGGCCGCCGTCTCGCTGGCGGGGCTGTTGAAGAGGAAGAGCTGGCCGACCTTTTCATCCAGGGACATCTTGCTGAGGGTGTCTTCTACCCAGGCGATCTGGCTGTCATCCAGATAGAAAGGCTTTGCGTGTAAATCTACCATGTTGGATCATCCTTTCCAAAATAAAATACCAATGGGCAAAGCAGACGGACGCCGGTATCCCCGGCGAGCCTGATTTTGATTATATTATACCATTATTTTCCCGGGACGTCAACTGATTTCTAAACAGTTTGCCCGAACCGGCCTGCGGAAGGATGGAACAAAAAAATCCGATGGGAAGGGAAAAAAGTTATATACAAAAATCGCCCCGTATGGTATATTGGAGACAGCAGGTCAATACAGGAAAGGGGACTTATATATGAAGATGTCATTCCGCTGGTACGGGCCGGACGACCCGGTCACGCTCCGGAATATCCGCCAGATCCCGGGGATGGAGGCGGTCGTCACCGCCGTCTACGACGTCCCGGTGGGGGAGGTCTGGAGCCGGGAATCCATCGCGGCGCTCAAAAACGAGACGGAGGCCGCCGGGCTTTCCTTCGAGGTGATCGAAAGCATCCCGGTGCACGAGGATATCAAGCTGGGCAAGCCCTCCCGGGACAGGCTGATCGAGAATTACCGCGAGAATATACGGCGGGTGGCCGAGGCGGGGGTAAAGTGCGTCTGCTACAACTTCATGCCGGTCTTCGACTGGACCCGGACCGAGCTGGACCACAGGCTGCCGGACGGCTCCACCTCCCTCATCTACGACAGCCGGCAGGTGGAGAAGGTAAACCCCCTCCACACCGATTCCGACCTGACCCTCCCCGGCTGGGACGCCAGCTACACCCGGGAAGAGCTGCGGGCGGTCGTCGCGCAGTACCAGTCGGTCACCGAGGAAGATATGTGGGAGAACCTCTCCTACTTCCTCCATAAGGTTATCCCGGTGGCGGCGGCGTGCGGGGTCAATATGGCGATCCATCCGGACGACCCCTGCTGGAGCATCTTTGGGCTGCCGCGGATCATCACCTGCGAGGAAAACCTCGACCGGTTTTTGTCGCTGGTGGACGACCCCCGCAACGGGATCACCCTCTGCACCGGGAGCCTTGGGTGCAGCGCCAAAAACGACCTGCCCCGGATGGCGGCCAAGTATGCGAAGATGGGGCGGGTGCACTTTGCCCACCTGCGCAACGTCCTCTTAACCGATACCGGCTTTGAGGAACGGGGGCACCTTTCCTGCGGCGGGAGCCTCGATATGTACGCGATCGTCAAAGGGCTTGTGGAGAACGGCTTTGACGGCTATGTCCGCCCCGACCACGGGCGGATGATCTGGGGCGAGACCGGCCGGGCCGGGTACGGGCTGTACGACCGGGCGCTCGGGGCTTGTTATTTAAACGGGCTGTTTGAGGCGGCGGAGAAGGAAATGGGGAAAACGAAGAGGGAAGAATGAATAATAAATAACGAATCATGAAGAATGAAAAGTTGCGGATGGAAACGCTCCGCGTTTCCATGTTTTATATTTCAAGGAATAATACAACTTTTCGGAAGGCACGAACCTCAGCCTCCCTCCCCGAGGGAGGTGGCGCGGATGCGCCGGAAGGAGTGGCGTTTCCCAGCGAAGCTGGAAACGCTTAAAACGCTTAAGAAGCTTGTGCGTTGCTCAATTCTTTCGCAACCCCACTCCTTCAGTCGGCATTCGCCGACAGCTCCCTCGGAGAGGGAGCCTCTTAGGTGGTGCCTTTCCATTAAGTTATTCCTTGAAATCTTAAGTTTTTCAAGGAGGGACCCTATATGAAACTTCCACTCAATACCGACCTGACCGGAAAAGTCGCGGTCGTCACCGGCGCTGGCGGCGTCCTCTGCTCGATGTTTGCGCGGGCGCTGGCGGCGGCCGGGGCGAAGGTCGCGCTGCTGGATATCAACGGGGAGGCGGTCGAGAAAGCCGCCGCCGCTATCCGGGCAGAAGGGTATATGGCGCAGGGGTATAAGTGCGACGTGCTGGACAAAAACGCGCTGGAGGCGGTGCGTGAGAAGGTAAACGCCGAGCTTGGGCGCTGCGATATCCTGTTAAACGGGGCGGGCGGCAACAACGCGCGGGCCAATACCGACCTGGAGCAGTACCATCCCGGCGACCTGGAAAAGGAGGTCAAGACCTTTTTCGACCTTGAACAGGCGGGGGTGGAATGGGTGTTCCGGTTAAACTTCATCGGGACGCTGCTGCCGACCCAGGTGTTCGGGAAGGATATGGCCGAAAAAGAGGGCTGCAATATCGTCAACATCTCTTCGATGAACGCCTTTACGCCGCTGACCAAAATCCCCGCCTATTCGGGCGCGAAAGCGGCAATCAGCAACTTTACCCAGTGGCTCGCCGTCCATTTTGCGCCGTCGGGCATCCGGGTCAACGCGTTGGCGCCCGGGTTCTTTGTCACCAACCAGAACCGCGGCCTTCTCTTTAACCCCGACGGGTCGCCGTCTGAGCGGGCGGGGAAGATCTTGCGGGAGACGCCGATGGGGCGGTTTGGCGAAGCGGAAGAGCTGGTGGGGGCGCTGCTGTTCCTCATCAACAACGACGCCGCCGGTTTTATCACCGGGGTCGTGCTGCCGGTGGACGGTGGGTTCTCGGCCTATTCCGGCGTGTAATGGATATAGGAAACGCCCGGGCTCCCTGTTGGGATGCCCGGGCGTTTTTGCATGGGGGGTATTGGATAATTGACATAGTACCCCAGGGTTAAGAGCCGGACGGCTGGCAGCAGATGCCGTGTTCTGTGCAGAAGGCCCGGATCTTTTCCAGTCCGCCGTCTCCGAATTCGTTTTGCAGGATGGTGCCCAGCTTATGGCGCAGTGGGTGCCGGAGCCGGAGCTGCGCCAAAAACCGGCGGGTATTTTCCTCGTCCAGGCAGAACCCGCCGGGCGCGCCTTCCCCCGCTAAAAAGGATAAGCGCCCGCCGCAGAGACGGATACCGGCGGATTGGCTGCCGTCGGGGGCGGTTAGGCCGTATTCCCCGTCGGACAGGTCCCGCCCGATGGCCTCCCAGAAGGGCTCGGCCCAGTTGTCTTCCATCCGCTCGGCCTCTTTCCGGGGAAGGGGGCGTGCGCCGCCGGAAACGCCGCCTTCCAGCGGGTTCCACTGCGGCCTGCCTTTTTTCAGCGCCATATTTTCCCCGTGTGCGGAAAGCTGGTACAGGAGCCCTTTCTGTTCGTCGGCGAGGAAGGTGACAAACAGGTCTTTGTACAGCCTGGTCATTTCCCAGTAGGCCGTTTCGGTCTCCACATATTGCTGCAAATCGGCGAGGCCGTCCAGGATCCCGCTGTAGTACCAGGACAGGTATTCCTTTGGGATGTTGGACTGGGCCCAGAGCGCCTCGCCCTGCCGCCGGTATCCGGCGTCCAGCCGGCGCAGCTCCGCCGTCTTTTCCGCCAGGAACAGCATCTTCAGCCGGATATCCGCCTGGGGGAGCTTACGGATCTCCCACAGCCGGCGCAGGTACCAGGGCTGCCCCTCCAGCGTAAAGGCGTTGACCAGGGCCGCCACGTCCGTCCCGAAGTTTTCGTAGATGTCCAGCAGCGGGGCGGCCGCCTTTTCGGGGAGGCTGCGGAGCAGTCCGGCCGCCAGCAGGTTTATGTCCGCGTCCATGACCGAGAGGATTTGCAGCGTCTCGACCGGGCGGAGGATGCCGGGGCGCTCCTCTTTTTCCGGCGCGTCTTCACAGCGGCCGGCGGCGTACCGGAGCGCTTTTTCCACTGTCCCGTTGTTTTCGCGGATGATGGGGCGGTCGTTCCAGTTTTCCTCTATCCGGTCCCAGACGGCGCGGTAGATGTCCGCTGTCTCCTCTTTAAAGCAGGCGAACAGGATGGCCATCCAGTAACCGGGGTTTGCCTTCAGCCAGCTGGCGACCGTGGAGAGGGCGACCTCGGCGGCTTCTTTGAGCGGGTAGCCATACGCGCCGGTGGAGATCGCGGGGAAGGCGATGCTGTGGATGCCGGTCTTCCGGGCCAGCTCCAGGCAGTTCCAGTAGCAGCGGCCGAGCAGCCGGGCGTCCTCTTCCGAGCCGGAGTAGACCGGGCCGACGGTGTGGATGATGTAGTCCGCTTTCAGGTTGTAGCCTTTGGTCAGCTTGGCCTCGCCGGTTTTGCAGCCGTGGAGGGCGCGGCAGGCTTCCAGCAGCTCGGGGCCCGCCGCGCGGTGGATCGCCCCGTCGACCCCGCCGCCGCCCAGAAGGCTGTGGTTGGCGGCGTTGACGATACATTCGGTCTCCGCCTGGGTAATGTCCGAGACGTCTATGCAGACTGTATTCTCCCGTTCTTCGGGGAGGCAGTATGCAAAGAGCAGCTTGATCATGGACTTGGAGAGGAAAAAGGACTTATCCCAGGGGTTTATCACGACGCCGTCTACCTCGGGACTGAGAAGGGCTTTTTCCAGATAGCAGGCGATGTCCTCGGTGACGGCGGAGGACGCTTCCCCTTTGCTGTTTTCCTCCCGGCTGGTAAAGGCGGCATAGGCGGCGGGGCCGTTTTTCAGCTGAAGGACCCGGATATGGAGTCTTGTGTCCGGCGGGATATCGACCAGGTTCCCCACCTGGATCTCGCCGGCGGTGATCGCGTCCATCGCCGGCTGCGGCAGGTCCACCGGGACGAAGATCTGCTCCTTCCGGGCGATGGCCTGGCGGATGGCTTCCAGGACGTCGGCTGTCCGGCTGTCTTTTTCTTCTTCGGCGCCGGCATACAGGGCGTTAATGGCTTCTTCGATCTGCCGGAGGTTTTCCGACCATCCCTTCCGGAGCAGGGTCACGAGATAATCTTCCATATAAAAATTTTCTCCTGTGCGGGTAGAGGGATTGTTCCTACACCCACAGTATAACCGGAAACAGGCCCAAATGGGTCGCCTGCCGGGCGACATTTACCCGCCCAGCAGCGGCTGGCCGAAGGTGAACAGCACTTCGTTCAGATGGAAAATGTCATAGTCTTTGTTTTGAATAAAGTATTCTACGATCAGGTCAAACCGGCTGCTGTGGGAGAGGGTAAAGCCGGCGCGGGACAACAGGTCTTCTGTCTCCTCCAGATCCAGTTCCAGCGCGATGGCAAAGGCCAGCGCGGTCGTTTTGGAGGGCCTGTAGTCCGGGCTGCTGCGGATCTTGGAAAAGAGCCGGCGGTCGATGTTGGCCTTTTTATAGATTTCGGCGTCCTTTTTGCCGGTCCGGTCGATGAGGCGGAGAAGGGTCTCGGAAAACCCCGCGTCCAGCTGCCCGCATACGGCTTCCCAGCCGCCGCCGGGCGGCGCCGCGGCCTGCAGGCCCGTTTCCCGCATCCGCTGCCGCCGCTCCTGTTCGCGCAAATTGCGGATGGCCGCGTCCGCGTCGGGGGCTTCTGCCGGAGCGAGGCCGTATTCATCCAGCGTCTGCCGCCGGACAAATGCGGCGTCGATATAGCTTTCCACGTCGCGCAGCAGCCTTTCCGACAGGGCGAGGGCGTCCCGGGAGAAGACGGCGAGGGTGATCTGCATTTCGTTTTCCATCAGGAAAAGGCTGAACGCCCGGACGGCGGCCTGCAGGGCGACAGGGCCGGGGAAGCCGTTGTTCCCGGCGGCCAGCAACGGGAAGGCGGCCGACCGGCAGCCGGTTTCCTTCGCCAGCCGGAGGGCGTTTTGGTAGCAGCTGTCCAGCAGGGCTTCTTCCCCGTGGCGGCCGTTCTGCCAGACCGGGCAGACGGTGTGGATGACATACCGGGCGTTTAACCCGAAAGCCGGCGTGACAGCGGCCTGTCCGGCCGGGATGCGGCCGATCTTTTTCCGGGCTTCCAGCAGCTTTGGCCCGGCTTTTTTGTGGATGGCGGCGTCTGCGCCGTAGCCGATGCCGGGGACGGGCGGGGCGGTGTTGACGATGGCGTCCGCCTGCATACGGGAAATGTCGTTGTGTACAATTTCAAATGGCATCGCTTCGCCTCCTGTTGGGTTGCCGTGTCCGGGAGTTTGTCCCGTTTGGTTTATTATACCACTTTTCCCCGGGAGGGGGAATGGGGGTAGCGGGAGACGGTAAAAATAAGGGGCAAAACAGCGCGTAACGGTACGGTTTGCAATTGGGGACGACAAATTTTTTTGTTATGTATAATCCGAAGGAAAGCGCAAACCTGTGAAAAAGCGCGGTTTCGCGCGCCGCGCGAAATCCCGGCTGATGCCGAATGGCCGGAAAGCGGTTTTTCAGGTTTGCCGGAAGCGAGCGTATTGAAAATATGCGAGCAGAGGCAAACCGGCTGTCATTCACTGTCGCTCCCGTTCGAATTATTCCTTTTAAGAAGGAAGAAGTTTTTATATTGGGCGGAGAAGGAGGGATTCGACCCGCCCTGCGGGGCGGGCCAGGTCGCGGCCCATGATAAAAAATCTAAAATCCGAAGGAAAGCGCAAACCTGTGAAAAAGCGCGGTTTCGCGCGCCGCGCGAAATTCCGGCCGATGCCGAATGGCCGGAAAGCGGTTTTTCAGGTTTGCCGGAAGCGAACATATTGAAAATATGCGAGCAGAGGCAAACCAGCTGTCATGCAGTACCGCTCCCGTTCGAATCCCCCATTCAAATCAAAAAAGTAACCCCACATCAAAGATGTGGGGTTACTTTTTTGGCGGAGAAGGAGGGATTCGAACCCTCGATGAGCTATTAACCCATACACGAGTTCCAGTCGTGCGCCATAAACCAAGCTAGGCGACTTCTCCATATTCAATTTGCGCTCCCGCGCTGCAACGATAGTAATTATAGCATCCCTTCCGGCAAATGTCAACCCCTTTTTGCAACTTTTTTTAAAAGGCAGGAATTTTCACGGCCGCCGGGGAATTTTGGAAAAGCTATGGAAATGGGGGCGGAAATGTTGTATAATAGGTTTAATACTGGGGTTCTGTCCCCGGTGTGCGACTTTATAAAAGGGGAAAGTTTTTTTGGAGATCTATCTGGACAACTGCGCGACGACCAAAGTCTGCCCCGAAGCGGCAGAAGCGGCGGTGAAGGCGATGGTCGAGGACTACGGCAACCCCTCCTCCCTCCATCGGATGGGGCTTAACGCCGAGCGGATCCTCACCGGGACGCGGAAAGCGGCGGCGGCGCTGCTTTCCTGCGACTACAGCTGCATCTATCTGACCGGCGGCGCGACCGATTCCAACAATATCGCGATCCAGGGGGCCGTCCGCGCCCGGGCGCGGATGGGAAAGACGGTTGTCACGACGACGGTCGAGCACCCGTCGGTCGCCGAGAATTTTACCGTGCTGGAAAAGGCGGGGTATACCGTCAAACGGGTCGGCCCCCGGGCAGACGGACGGTTTTACGCCGAGGATTTTCTCGACGCGGTGGATGGGGACACGGTGCTGCTCAGCATGATGATGGTCAATAACGAGCTGGGGACGGTGCTGCCCTATGACAAAGTGGTCCCGGCGGTAAAAAAGCGGTTCCCGGACCTGGCCGTCCACATCGACGGGGTGCAGGGTTTTACCAAGCTCCCCTTTTCGCCCGAGCGGCTGGGGGTAGACCTCTTTTCTTTCTCCGGGCATAAGCTCTACGGGCCGAAGGGGGCTGGGGGGCTGTATATCCGTAAAGGGCTGCGGGTCCTGCCGGTCGAGTACGGCGGCGGTCAGGAAAAGGCCGTCCGCCCCGGCACCGAGGCGGTCCCCGCCATCGCCGGGATGGGGGCGGCGCTTAAAATGGTGCGGGAGAACCGGGCGGCGATCATGCAAAACTACCGGGAGCGGAACGCACAGCTGCGGGCCCTTTTAAAAGAAATGCCGGGGGTTGTGATCAACTCGCCGGAAGACGGCTGCCCGCACATCCTGAATCTGTCGGTCCCCGGCATCCCGTCGGAAGTGATGCTCCACGCGCTGGAGGAAAAAGGGGTATACGTCTCCTCCGGCTCCGCCTGCTCGAAGGGGGCGCTCAGCGGCGTGCTGCAGGCGTTCCACCTGCCGGCCGAGCGGATCCGCTCGGCGCTGCGGGTCAGCTTCTCCAAAGATACGGCGGCGGAAGAGATCGACGCCTTTGCCGCCGCGCTGCGGGAAGTCACCGGGCATCTCGGCGCGGTGGTGAAGGGGTAAGGATAAAACGATACGGTTCCTGCCAGGTTGTATCCGAGAATTCAATAGAAAGGCTAACGATAGATGAAAGAGATTATCCTCGCGAAAAATGGCGAAATCGCCCTCAAGGGCCTCAACCGGCGGCGGTTTGAAGAGGTGCTGATGCGCAACATCAAATGGCGGCTGAAAGACTTTGGCAAGATCAAGATCAGCTGTATGCAGTCGACGATCTACATCGACCCGGAGGACGGGGAATTCTACGACTTCGACGGGGCGGTCGAGGCGCTCCGGAAAATTTTCGGCATCGCGTCGATCAGCCGGGCGGCCGTCCTCGAAAAAAATATGGACGATATCCTGGCGAAGGTCTGCGATTATATCGAGCCGGCGCTTTTTGGGGCAAAGACCTTTAAAGTCGAGGCCAAGCGGTCGGACAAGCATTTCCCGCTGAAATCCCCCGAGATCGCGGCGCAGGTGGGCGGGCAGATCCTCAGCCGGTTCCACCGGCTCAAAGTCGACGTCCACAATCCCGACGTCACTGTCATGGTGGAGATCCGGGACAAGGGCGCCTATGTCCACGCCGGGAGCATTCCCGGGGCGGGCGGGATGCCGGTCTCCTCGTCGGGGGAGGCGATGGTGCTGATGTCCGGCGGCATCGATTCGCCGGTCGCCGCCTATATGATGGCCAAGCGGGGGCTGATGCTGTCGGCCGTCCACTTCCAGAGCCCGCCCTATACCAGCGAACGGGCTCTTGAAAAGGTCGAGACCCTCTGCGGGCAGCTGACCCCCTATACCGGGAGGATCCAGTTTTACTGCGTCCCGTTCACCGAGATGCAGGAGGCGCTGAAAGCCCACTGCCCCGAGGAACTGTTCACCGTTATGATGCGGCGGATGATGATGCGGGTGGCGACCAGGCTCGCCGAAGCAAAGGGCATCGAGGCGCTTATCACCGGCGAGAGTTTAGCCCAGGTCGCGTCCCAGACGCTGGAGGCGCTCCACTGTACCGACAGCGCGACGCCGCTGGTCGTCCTGCGGCCGCTGATTGGGATGGACAAAGGGGAGATCATCAGGATCAGCCGGGAGATCGGCACCTTTGAGACGTCCATTCTTCCCTATGAAGACTGCTGCACCGTCTTCACCCCCCGCCATCCGGCGACTCACCCGAAGCTCTCCGCCCTTGAAAAGGCGGAGGCGCGGTTTGACTATGGGCCGCTGATCGACCGGGCGGTCGAGGGGACGGCCGTCAAATCGATCTACGGCGTCTGATATGGCGGATCTACAGGCCGCGGCGGAGGCGGCGGAAGCCGCCCTCGCGGGGAAAAAAGAGACTGCCGCCCTCTTTGCGGCGGTGACGCCGCCCGGGTGGGCGGTTGGAACGGGGGAGCGGAAAGGCAGCCGGTTTTTAGACCCCGGCCGGGAGCCGTTTGCCCCTTCCGGCCGGCTGGTGAAAAAATACGGGCGGTGTTCCGGCGAGGCAGCCGCCGCCGGGGCGCTGGCCGTCCGGGAACGGGCCGGGAGCGGATGGGGCGTCTATATCACCGCCCCGGCGCTCATCCCCCTGCCGCTCAGCGGCGACCCGGAGGAGGACGGCAGCACCGATTTCAGCCTGATCTATATCGCCGTTTCCGACGGGCGGAAGGCGGCCGTCCAGCAGCTGGAACTGCCGGGCGACCTCTCCGGGCCGGCGGCCCGGGCCGCGGCGGCGGAAGAAGCGGCCGGGCAGGCGCTGACGCTGCTGGCCGGCCTTTTAAAGGAAGATCCGGACGCTCTTGCCCTGCGGCGGCCGGCGGCGGCGCTGCGGAAATACGCGGTGCCTTTCTGGCGGCGGGCGCTGCGTCTGCTGCTGCCCTGGAAAGGGGACGGGACGGGCCTGATCCTTTTAAAAGCGGGGCTGCTGGCGGCGATGCTGCTGGACCTGCTTTCCGCCGGGCTTTATATCTCCGGCGCGGGCAGCTGAATCCGCGCGGGACAATTGGACCGCATTCCCGCCCGGCGCACCCGGGCAATTGACGAAAGGTGGAGCGGATGATGAAATTCTTTTTCAAAAACTATTGGCTTCAGGTGATCGGCGTTTTTGTCGCCCTGTTTTTAGGCAGCCGGGCGGCGGCGATGGTCCTTGCGGATATCGAGGGCACCGGCCGTATTTCGACGGTTGGCAATACCTCCAGCGGGTCTTCCCAGCCGGAATCGTCGGAAGTTTCGGAGATGGTGAGCGAACCGGTTTCGGAAGAGTCTTCCGAAAACCCGCTGGACGAGCTGTTTGAATCGACCGACTGGAGCGATTCGCTCGAGTCCTCGACAACGACCGGCGGTTCTTCCAGCACAAATACCTACCGGCCGTCCACATCGACCAGCCGGCCTTCGACCGGCGCCGGCTCTTCCGGTTCCAGCTCCAGCTCCGGCTCTGGTTCGAGCTCTGGTTCGAGCTCCGGTTCGGGCTCCGGTTCGGGCGGCGGCTCTTCGCAGAGCCAGCCCACCAGTTCGGCCCCGTCTGCGTCCACCCCGTCTACTTCGGCGCCGTCTGCCTCTGCCCCGTCCGGCTCCGGCCCGGAGATCAGCGGGGACTATGATTCGGAAGATACCGGCACCGATCCCACCGGCGGCAGTTCGTCGTCCTCCAGCCCGTCGTCGCCCTCCGGCACGCCCGGCGGCGAGAGCAGTACGATCACCGCGCCTACCGGCGACCACGAAGGGGAGTCGGCGACCAATGAAGGCCCCGGCGGTTCTTCCTCCAGTTCGCCTTCCGGCGGCCCCGGGGAATCTTCTGCCCCTGCGACGCCCACCGGCGGGTATGAAGGGGAGACGGCGGGCAACGAAGGGCCCGGAGGGGAATAAGATGGTCATCTTCATCACCGGCGCTTCCCATACCGGCAAGACGCTGCTGGCCCAGAAGTTCCTCGAAAAGTACCGGTTCCCCTACCTGTCGATCGACCATCTGAAGATGGGGCTGATCCGCAGCGGGTACACCGACTTAACGCCTGAGGACGACGGGGCGCTCACCGGCTACCTCTGGCCGGTCGTGCGGGAGATGGCGAAGACGGCGGTCGAGAACCGGCAGAACCTGGTGATCGAGGGGTGCTATATCCCGTTTGACTGGCAAAAGGATTTTCCGGAAGGGTATCTGCGGGATATCCGCTATATCTGCCTTGCGATGACCGAGAATTATATCCGGACGCATTTTGCCGACATCAAGGCTCACGCCCGCGCGATCGAGCAGCGGGGGGACGACAGCTGGTGCACGCTGGAAAACACCCTTGCCGAGAACGCCGCCTTCCGGGCGGGGTGCGCCCGGTATGGGCTGCCGTGCAGGCTGATCGACCGGGAGTACCGGGTAGAGGCGGAAATTTGAAAAAGCTGCGGCTTCCCTCTTGACTTGGAGGCCGCTCCAGGTGTTATACTGGGGGAAAGCCTGCCGGGAGGCGGGGAGCCTGTCTGCCGTATATCAAAAAGAAACGCCACGAAGGCGCGGTGCGGCCCAGAAGGGCGGCCCTGTGTTTTCGCGGCGTTTTTTGGATTTGTTTTGGTGAAAGGAACAGGAAATGGAAATTCAGGAAAAGTGGGAAAAGCTGCGGGCCTGGTTTCGGGAAAACCCGAGGGTAGTGCTGGGGTTCTCCGGCGGGGTGGACTCGGGGTTTCTGCTGGCGGCGGCGGTGGAATGCGGGGCGGAGGCGCACCCGGTCTTTATTCAGACCCCGTTCCAGCCGGCGTTTGAACTGCGGGACGCGGAAGCGCTCGCCGCTTTTCTCGGGCTCAGGCCGGAGGTGCTGGAGGCCGGCCCGCTGGATGACCCGGATATCGTGAAAAACGGGCCCGACCGGTGCTACCACTGCAAACGGATGCTCTTTTCGCTTTTAAAAGAGCGGGCGGACCGCTTAGGCGCCGCCCTCATCGACGGCACCAACGCCTCCGACCCGGAGGACGACCGGCCGGGGATGCGGGCGCTGCGGGAACTGGGGGCGCGTTCGCCGCTGCGGGAGGCCGGGTTTACCAAGGCGGATGTCCGGGCGGAGGCGAGAAAACGGGGGCTTTTTACCTGGGATAAGCCCAGCTACGCCTGCCTTGCGACCCGTATCCCCACCGGGACGGCGCTGGAGCGGGAGACGCTGCGGAAGGTCGAGGGGGCGGAGGACAAGCTGTTTGCCCTCGGGTACCGGGACTTCCGGGTGCGGGTTTTCCACGGGGCGGCGAAGGTGCAGCTGCTGCGGGCAGACTGGCCGGACGAAACGCAGCGGGAAAAGATCTATAACGCGGTAAAGCCTTTTTTTGACGCTGTACTGCTGGATATGCAGCCGCGGCAGGCGCGGGAGTGAAAGGAGCGGACGGATATGCGGACAAAAGAGATATTGGAAAAGGTGCGGGCGGGGGAAATGACCCCGGATGAGGCGGCGCTTCAGCTGAAACTGGAGCCGTTTGAAGAGATGGGCTTCGCGAAGATCGACCACCACCGTGCCCTCCGGCAGGGGAGCGCCGAAGTGATCTACGGGGCGTCCAAAACGCCGGAGCAGATCGCGGAGATCGCGGCGGCGATGGCGGCCCACGGCGGGAAGAATATCCTCATCACCCGGATGCGTCCGGAGGCGGAAGCGGCCGTCCGGGAGAAGAACCCCGACCTCTGGTACGACCCGCTTTCCCGGATCGGGATCGTCCACAAAGACTTCCGGCCGGATACCGACGGGTATATCGTCGTCGCGTCGGGCGGGACGTCCGACCAGCCGGTCTGCGAGGAGGCGGCGCTGACCGCCGAGGCGCTGGGGAACCGGGTCGTGCGGCTTTACGACGTCGGGGTCGCGGGGCTGCAGCGGCTGCTCTCCAAACTGGACGTATTGATGCAGGCCAACGCCGTTATCGCCGTCGCCGGGATGGAGGGGGCGCTCGCCAGCGTCATCGGCGGGCTGGTCGACTGCCCGGTTATCGGCGTGCCGACGTCGGTCGGGTATGGCGCCAACTTCGGGGGGCTGTCGGCGTTGCTCAGTATGCTCAACAGCTGCGCCAGCGGGGTCAGCGTCGTCAACATCGACAATGGGTTCGGGGCGGGCTT
>CALXKG010000055.1 GCA_944388825.1 uncultured Clostridia bacterium
AGGGTATGGCGGGTATGACGATGGGTATGGCGACGGGTACGGGGACGGATACGGGGACGGATACGGCGAAGACGGCTACTCCGATTACGACGAAGGCTATCCCGACGGTGGTTACGGCTATCCGGACGGCGGATATGCGGAAGATGGGTACGCGGACGATGGGTATGCCGGTGCGGATGATGCGGCGTATGACGGCGGCTATCCCGGCGGGTATGACGATTACCCCGAGCCGGAGCCCGAACCCGCCCCCCGCAAAAAGCGCCGGGAGAAAAAGCGGGCGGAAGGAGGCGCGCCGAAACAGAAGAAAAAGTGGAGGCCGCTGGGCTGCCTGTGGGCGGCCCTCTGGCGGCTGATGGTTCTGGCGGCGGCGGCCGTGATCGGGTTTGCCGGCTTCCTGTTTGTCCGGCTGGAACCGGCGGATTTCCCGTCCGCGCCGGAACTGGGGGCGAATCAGTCTGTTTCGCAGCCGGGAATATACAATATCGCCCTCTTCGGCGTCGACGCCAGGGACTATTCGACCAACGCCCGTTCGGACGCGATCATGGTTTTATCGGTCGATACGGGCGAAGGGCAACTCAAGCTCTCGACCCTGATGCGGGACACGCTGGTCAGCGTCCCGGGCTACGGGGATATGAAGCTGACCGAGGCCTACGCCTACGGCGGCCCGGAGCTGGCGGTGCAGACGATCAACCAGAATTTCGGCCTGGACATTTCCGAGTACGCGACCGTCACCTTTAAGGCGATGGCGGAGATCATCGACGCGGCAGGGGGCGTCACCGTCGAGATCACCGAGGAGGAGCGGGTCTCGGCCAACGGCTCGGTCTGGGAGCAGTGGGACGCCTGCGGGATGGAAGAAGACTATATCGAGGAGGCGGGCCGGCAGCGGCTTTCCGGCACCCAGGCAGTCGCCTACGCCCGCATCCGCCATGTGGGCAACGCCGACTACCAGCGCACCTCCCGCCAGCGGATCGTCCTGACGGCGCTGATCCGGCAGCTGCTGACCCACCCGCAGAAGATCCCGGGGACGCTGATGACGGCGGAAGACGTCGTCGAGACGTCGCTTGGCCAGTCTGACCTTGTCCGGCTGCTGCCCATCCTCCTCCACGGGATCGAGGTCGAATCGACCCGGTTCCCGGCAAACGCCGACATCATCAGCGACGCCTACTATGTCGGCAGCGCCGCCTGCATCTACGCCGACATGGATTCCACCCGCCAGAAGCTCTACGACTTTATCTACAACGATATAAATCCCGAGACCGACGCCGACCGGCGGTCGAACGGGGAGGCATAACCGACAAAAGGGGGCTTGGAAACAGGCCCCTTTTATCCTTTTGCCCACTTTTCAAACCCTGCCGCCTGTGTTACAATAAACGGGAACCAATTTTGAAAGGATGGCGTCCCATGAACAAGACCCGCGCGGTGCAGGTAAAGGGCCTGCTGGTCCAGGCAATTTTCTGGGCCTCATATTGCGCATACTCCAGCTTCATCGTCAATATGCTGACCGGTTACGGTTACCCGTCGGCAACCGCCACCGGGATGATGACGGCGACAAGTGTCCTCTCGTTTATCGCCCAGCCGGTCTCCGGCTACATCTGCGACAACTTCATCTCCCACAAAAAGGTCTATATCGCGCTGACCATCTGCGCGCTGCCGACGATGGTATTGCTGGCCCGCTGCCTCTTCTCGCCGGTGCTGACGATGGCGCTGATGCTCCTTTTCACCATCTTCATGGTGCAGATGCCGGGGCTTCTGGACGCCTGGATCATCGGCCTCACCAACCGCTACCCCGGGGTCAATTACGGGCTCTGCCGGGGGTCCAGCTCCCTCTTTTTTGCGGTCTCGGCCCAGGCGATGGGATGGATCACCGCCCAGTACGGCCACGCGGCCCGGATGTGGGTCGGGGCGGCGCTGGGGCTTGTAAGCGTCCTGGTCGCCCTGACGCTGGAGGGCCTGCCGACCAGGCGGGAGGCGGAAAAGGCGGCGGGCGCGCAGGACGCCCGCAACCCCCGCGGCCTTTCGACCGGCGAGACGGTCAAGATCCTCTGCCGCAACAGGTGCTACCTCCTGCTGCTCGGGATGAACTTCCTCCTGTTCCTCGGCTATTCGGCGGTCTCGTCCTTTATCCCGGTGCTGACCGCCCAGCTGGGCGGCGGCTCGGAAGAAGTCGGCACCGTTTTTGCGCTGAACGCGCTGGCGGAGGTGCCGGCGATGTTCCTGATGGGCGCGGTGCTGCGGAGGGTGGCGGCCAAAAAGGTCGTGCTGTTCGCGGCGGTCTTTTTCCTCATCCGGCTGGGGCTGACCGCCCTTTCGGTCAATTTTGCGATGATGCTGCTGGTGCAGCTGCTGCAGGGCCTTTCCTTCGCGGTCATCTGGCCGGCGTCGATGGGGTACTTAAACCGGATCGTCGAGGAAGGGGTCCGCTCGACCGCGATCATGACCTACTCGTCGGTCACGCTGGGGGTCAGCGCGATCTTTGGCAACCTCATCGGCACCCTGATCCTCTCCGCCACCGGGGACGTGCGGGTGGTGTTCGGGTTTGCGGCGGTCTCGGCGGCGGCCGGGCTGCTGCTGGGGCTGTATGGGCTGGCGCGTAAGATCTGGGTGTAAGGGAGGCGCGGCGTATGGACAGGCTGGAAAAGGCCCTTCGGGATTTGCAAGCGGAAGGCCGGGTCACGGAAATTTTGCAGCGGAAGGACGGCGTCACGGTCGCCCGGGTGGAGACGCCGGACGGCGCCCGGGTTTTAAAAGCCTTTGACAATCCCGCCTATGCCCGGGAAATCCGGAACTACCGGCTGCTTTCCCGGCTCGGCGTCCCGACCCTGCGGGTATACGCGGCGGGGAAGGACGCGTTTCTGATGGAGGATATTGCGGACAGCCGCTGGCGGCTGGGCAGGGCGGAGGATATGGAAGACCCCGCCGTCGCCGGGCTGCTGGCCGCCTGGTACCGGAAACTGCACGACGCCGGGGAAGCGTATATCCGGGACAATCCGGACCTGCCCCTTTACGATGAATACGCCCTTGTGACGGAAGAAAGCCTTGCCCTTGTCCGCCGGAAGACCGGGACGGGGGACTGGCCGGTCTGGGATTTTCTGCGGGACAACCTCCCGGCGCTGAAGCGGGCGGCGGACGCCCTGTCCCGGGTGCTGGCCTATAACGACTTTTACTATGTCAATTTTGCGGTCGCTAGGGACGGCGGGGAAGCGCTGCTGTTTGACTATAACCTGCTGGGGAAGGGGACGCGGTATGCCGACGTCCGCAACGTCTGCTGCTCCCTTTCGAAAGCGGCGGGGGAGGCCTTCCGGGCGGCGTATGGGTTTGCCCCCGACCCGGCGGAAGAAGCGGCGGACGGGGTGATGGCGGTGCTGTCGACGCTGGTGCTGGCGGCGCAGCGGGACAGGTTCCCAGGATGGGCGGAAGAGGCGCTTACAGCATTGCGGGAAGGGCTGGAGGGCCCGGCGGCGGCGCTTATGGAAATGTCCTGCCGGGAATTCCGCAACAAACGTATGTGACCTGCGCACACCTGCCAACCCCGCGCCGGAAATTTTGTCTATCTTCGCAAAAATTTCCGGTGAAAAACCGGCAAAAAGCGTCGTTTGGAGACTAGACAACCGGGACCAAAATGTGTACAATATTTGTAATATCCCCTTGGTGGAGCGCGGGAATGGGCCCGGCGCAGACGGGGACGCGAATAGAACAGGAGAGATAAAATGGCATTTATTTATGAAGAACCCTCCCATACCTTTGGTGAATATCTGCTGATCCCGGGCTATACCTCTGCCGAATGTATCCCCGCGAACGTCAGCCTCCGCACCCCGGTCGTCAAATACCGCAAGGGGGAAGAGGAATGCCCGCTGATGATGAACATCCCGCTGGTCTCGGCGATCATGCAGGCGGTCTCCGGCGAGAAGATGGCGATCGCGCTGGCCAAAGAGGGCGGTATCTCCTTTATTTACGGTTCCCAGTCGGTCGAAGACGAGGCGGCGATGGTCGCCCGGGTCAAGGCGTATAAGGCCGGCTATGTCACCTCCGATTCCAACGTCCGTCCGGACGCCACCCTCCAGGATATCCTCGACTTGAAGGCGGTCACCGGCCACGACACCGTCGCCGTCACCGACGACGGCACCGCCCATGGGAAACTCCTCGGCATCGTCACCGGCCGCGATTACCGCATCTCGCGGATGGCCCGCACCGAGGTCGTCCGGGACTTCATGACCCCGTTCGACAAGCTGATCACCGCCCCCGACACCACCACCCTCAAAGAGGCCAACGACATCATCTGGGCGCATAAGCTGAACTCGCTGCCGCTGATCGACGCCGAGGGGCATCTGAAATACCTCACCTTCCGCAAGGACTACGATTCCCATAAGGAAAACGCCCTCGAGCTGCTGGATTCCCACAAGCGGTATATCGTCGGGGCCGGCATCAACTCCCGCGACTATGCCGAGCGGGTCCCGGCGCTGGTGGAGGCGGGGGCCGACGTCCTCTGCATCGACTCCTCCGAAGGGTACAGCGAGTGGCAGAAGAGGACGATCGACTGGATCCGCGCCAACTACGGCGATTCGGTCAAGGTCGGCGCCGGCAACGTCGTCGACCGGGAAGGCTTCCTCTTCCTCGCCAAGTGCGGGGCGGACTTTGTCAAGGTCGGCATCGGCGGCGGCTCGATCTGCATCACCCGCGAGCAGAAGGGCATCGGCCGCGGCCAGGCGACCGCGCTGATCGAGGTCTGCAAGGCCAGAGACGAGTATTTTGAACAGACCGGCGTCTACGTCCCCGTCTGCTCGGACGGCGGCATCGTCCACGACTACCACATGACCCTGGCGCTGGCGATGGGGGCCGACTTCCTGATGATGGGCCGGTATTTCTCCCGGTTTGACGAGTCCCCGACCAACAAGGTCATCATCAACGGCAACTATATGAAGGAATACTGGGGCGAAGGCAGCAACCGCGCCCGCAACTGGCAGCGGTACGACCTCGGCGGCGACTCGAAGCTCTCTTTCGAGGAAGGCGTCGACTCCTACGTCCCCTACGCCGGGCCGCTGAAGGACAACGTCCAGAAGTCGCTCTCCAAAGTCCGTTCGACGATGTGCAACTGCGGCGTCCTCAACATCCCGGACCTGCAGAAGAACGCGAAGATCACCCTCGTCTCCTCCACCTCGATCGTCGAGGGCGGCGCGCACGACGTCGTGCTCCGCGAGACCAAATCCTATCACTGATCAAAGCCTGCTGGGCGCGTCTTTCCGGGCGCGCCCGGTTTTTTTGGGGCTGGAAGGTGGAGCGTTTGGCGTGTTAGAGTTGGAAAAACAGTATGAGCTTTCCAAACGTCCAACTGGCGTTTCAAAGACCGGCCTCCCACGGCCGGTCATATGCGGGCGGGGCGGGCATCTCACGCCGCGTCGGACATGGGATTGTCAAGGGGCTTTGCTCCTTGACCGGATTCTTAAGGCAGAGCCTTAAG
>CALXKG010000056.1 GCA_944388825.1 uncultured Clostridia bacterium
CCGCTACCCCGACGTCATCGATGAAAACGGCAGCCCCTCCCCCCTGACCAACGGCAACTTCGGAGTCTACCGGGAATCGCGGTCCCAGGCGGTCCGGAAGGATTCGTTTGAAAAGTATATGGGGGCATACAAAGGGATGATCAACACCCTCTCCGCCAACTATTCTTCCCAGGTCTGGCTGGACAACGCCTACGCCCGCATCCGCGGGTACGGCTCCGCCTGCGAGGCGTCCCTTTCCGAGGCCAATGTCCCGGTCAAGGTCTATGACGAGCTGGTCGAGAACGTCCACGCGGCGCTGCCTACGATGCGGCGGTACCTGGAGCTGCGGAAAAAGGCGCTCGGGCTGGACACCCTCAATATGTACGACCTCTACTGCCCGATGGTGGAAGACATCGACTACCCCATGCCCTTTGAAGAGGGGAAAAAGCTGGTCAAAAAGGCGCTGGCGCCGCTGGGCGAGCGGTACGGGCAGCTGCTGGACGAGGCCTTTGCAAACCGCTGGATCGACGTCTACGAAAACCAGGGCAAGACCTCCGGCGCCTACTCCTCCGGCGTCTACGGCCACCATTCGTTTGTGCTTTTAAACTACACCGACACCCTCGACGACGCCTTTACCCTCGCCCATGAGCTGGGCCACGCGATGCACTCCTACTTCTCCAACGAAGCCCAGCCCTATTGCAACGCCGACTACTTTATCACGGTGGCGGAAGTCGCGTCGACCGTCAACGAGGTGCTCCTGACCAAATACCTGCTCTCGACCGAGACCGACCCCCGGCGGCGGGCGTATATCTTAAACCACTTCCTGGAAGGGTTCCGGACGACCGTCTTCCGGCAGACGCTGTTCGCCGAGTTTGAACGCAAGGCCCACGACCTCGACCAGGCGGGCGTGCCGCTGACGGCGGAAGGGTTAAACCAGATCTACCACGACTTAAATGCCCTCTATTACGACGGCGCAGTCGTCAACCCCCTCCAGGACGTCGAATGGGCGCGGATCCCCCATTTCTACCGCGCCTTCTACGTCTACCAGTACGCGACCGGGTTCTGCTCGGCCGTCGCGATCGCCGACCATATCCTCAAGACCGGCGATGCCTCCGACTACCTCCGGTTCCTCTCGACCGGCGGCAGCGACTACCCGTTAAATGAACTGCGGATCGCCGGGGTCGACCTGGAAAAGCCGGAAACCGTCCAGAGCGCGATGAAAGTCTTCGACGAGACCGTCTCCGAGCTGGAAGCGCTGCTCAAATAACCGATGACGGCGGCTGAAATTCTGACAAAGCTCTCCCCCGGCGAGACGCTGGGGGAATACGCCCTGCGGCTGGAAGAAGACGCCGGCGGGGAAAGGGCGGCCGTCCTCCGGCGGCTCTCCGGGATGCTGGAGGTCATGGAGACCGAAGTGGAAAGCGCGCTGCGGCTGCCGGTCTACTCGATCAGCGGGCTGACCGGCGGGGACGGCTGCCGGTATGAACAGTACCGGGCGGCGGGGAGATCGCTCCTCGGCGAAATCCCGGCGCTGGCGGCCGCCTACGCGCTTTCGGCCTCCGAGACCAACGCCGCGATGGGGAAGATCGTCGCCTGCCCGACAGCCGGAAGCTGCGGGATACTGCCCGCCTGCCTGCTGGCGGTCGGAAGGGTGAAAAAACTCCCCCGGGAAACGATCGTCCTGGCGCTTGCGGCGGCGGGGCTGATCGGGGAACTGATCGACGAGCACGCCTCCCTCTCGGGCGCCGAAGGGGGCTGCCAGGCGGAATGCGGTTCGGCGGCGGCGATGGCGGCCGGGGCGGTCGTCCAGATGCTGGGCGGAGGCCCGGAAACGGCCTTCCACGCGGCGGCGATGGCGATCAAAAACCAGCTGGGGCTGGTCTGCGACCCGGTGGCCGGGCTGGTGGAGATCCCCTGCGTCAAGCGCAACGTAGGCGGGACAGCCATCGCCCTTTCGTCCGCCGACCTGGCCCTCGCCGGGGTCGAGAGCCGGATCCCGTTCGACGACGCGGTCGAGGCGATGGACCGGGTGGGGAAAGCCCTCCCGGCGGCGCTGCGGGAAACGGCGGGCGGCGGCCTCGCGACGACAAAGGCGGGGCTTGCGATGAAAGAAAAGGTGTACGGGGAAAAATGACTTCCCGAAAAACAAACGGATAAAATCACACCACGAAAGGTTTGAGAAAATTGAAACGGACAGAAATTGCGGCCTTAAACCGCGACTATGAAAAGCTGGGCGGCGAGACGGTGACCATCGCCGGCTGGATCAAATTCTCCCGCGACTCCAAGGCCGTCGCCTTCTTCTCTTTAAGCGACGGCAGCGCTTTCACCCCCGTCCAGGTGGTGCTGGACGAGAAACTCGGAAACTTCAAGGAAGCGACCAAGTTCGGCGTCGGCGCGTCGGTCAAGGTGGTGGGCGAAGTGGTCGTCACCCCCGGCGCCAAGCAGCCCTATGAGGTGCACGCCCAGTCGGTCGAGCTGCTGGGTGCGGTCGCGCCCGACTACCCGCTCCAGAAAAAGCGGCATACACTGGAATACCTGCGGACCATTTCCTACCTCCGCCCCCGGACCAACACCTTCCAGGCGGTCTTCCGGATCCGGTCGGCGATCGCCTACGCGATCCACACCTTCTTCCAGGAGCGCGGGTTCGTCTACGTCCACACCCCCCTCGTCACCGCCAGCGACTGCGAAGGGGCGGGCGAGATGTTCCGGGTGACGACCATCGACCCCGAAAACCCGCCCCGCACCGAGGACGGCAAGGTGGACTACAGCCAGGACTTCTTCGGGCGGCAGACCAACCTCACCGTCTCGGGGCAGATGGAGGCGGAAGCGATGGCGCTGCCGTTTGGCAACGTCTATACCTTTGGGCCGACCTTCCGGGCCGAGCACTCCTTCACCACCCGCCACGCGGCCGAATTCTGGATGATCGAGCCGGAGATGGCCTTTGCCGACCTGCGGGACGATATGGAATGTATCCACGATATGCTGAAGTTCGTCATCGGGTATGTGCTGGAAAACTGCCCGGACGAGCTGGCCTTCTGCAACAGCTTCTACGACAAGGGGCTGATCGAGCGGCTGAAGGCCCTGATGGACGCCGAGTTCGGCCACGTCACCTACACCGAAGCGATCGAGCTGCTGGAAAAGGTGAAAGACCGGTTTAAATACCCGGTCTACTGGGGCTGCGACCTCCAGACCGAGCACGAGCGGTATCTGACCGAAGAGGTCTTCCAAAAACCGGTCTTCGGCACCGACTACCCCAAAGAGATCAAGGCCTTCTATATGCGGCTGAACGACGACGGCAAGACGGTCGCGGCGGTCGACCTCTTGGTGCCCGGCATCGGCGAGATCGTCGGCGGCAGCCAGCGTGAGGAACGGGCCGATTACCTCGAAAAGGCGATCGAGAGCTTCGGGCTGAACAAAGAGGACTACGGCTGGTATTTAAACCTGCGGCGGTACGGCGGCGTTGAGCACGCCGGGTTCGGGCTGGGGTTCGAAAGGCTCGTCATGTATATGACCGGCATCGAGAACATCCGCGACGTCCTCCCCTTCCCGCGGACGACCGGGTCGATCTACTAATCCAGCACCCAGACTGCCGGTTATCCGGGGCATACAGCCCGGGGTAACCGGCAGTGTGCCTATTTACAGATTTTAAAGGAGGCCCAGCATATGAAATCGTTCCCTAACGCCAAATTGTCTTCCCGTTTACTGCTTGGCCTGATGCTGGCCGTCTGCGCCCTATCCGGATGCACTACCGCTTCTTCCGGTATATCGGAATCTTCCTCTGCACCTTCCGCCGAAACATCGGTTTCGGAATCTGCTGAAATTTCAGAGGCAGAGACCTCTTCAGAAGTGGAGCAGGGGAACTCGGAGCTTCCCACGATCGTTACGATGTGGGAAAATGTTTCTGCTGACCCGTATGATCCGTCCCGTCCTGTCGACCTCAGCGAGGTCACCAATTTGGGCGGCCCGCTGCTCCATACACTGACCTTCAGTACCCGGACGATTTTCCCGGAAAACTGGCAGGAAGAAGCTTCCACACTTTTGGAAACCTGTAAAAACCCCGGGCTCGGCGTCCGCCAGCTGCATGAAGCGGGCATCACCGGAGAAGGTGTCAATGTCGCGATTATCGACCAGCCGATGTACCAGAACCACCCGGAGTTTGACGGCAAAATTATAGAGTACCGGGATTTTGATACCGGCTTTGAAAGTTCTATGCACGGCCCCGGTGTTACCAGCCTGCTGGTCGGCAAAACCACCGGTACCGCGCCCGGCGCGAAGGTCTATTACGCGGCAGTCCCCAGTTGGCAGGCAGATGCCCAGTATTATGCCGACGCCCTGGAATGGATCATCGAAACAAATGAGACGCTGCCGGAAGAGGAAAAAATCCGTGTTGTTTCGGTTTCAGCGGCGCCTTCCAGTCAGGTGTTTGCCAATGAAGACAGTTGGCTGCCGATGGTGCAGCGGGCGGAGGAAAACGGGATGATCGTCCTGGATTGTACAGATGAACATGGCGTCATTGCACCCTGTTATTATTCGGCCGAAGACCCAGATGATTTTTCACTGGTAAAAGTAGGTTTTAAAGACTCTGGGGAAGGTACAATGCTTCCGACAGACGACCTCTTTGCGCCCTGTTCGTCCCGTACCGTCGCCGAGCAGTATTTGGAAAATGAACCGTCTTACGCTTATTATGGGAACGGCGGTCTCAGCTGGTCAATCCCCTACGCCGCCGGGGTATTGGCGATGGGGTTCCAGCTGAGACCGGAAATGACCGGCGAAGAGATGCTTAATTGCCTGATGGACACGGCCTATGTCCGGGAAGACGGCTTTAAGATTATCAACCCGCCCGCTTTTATCGAAGCATTACAGCAGATGGAGTGATTTCTGTACTGTATGGCAAAACCCCCGCTTCCGGTTGGAGGCGGGGGTATATTCTCTACACCAGCACCGGCTGTAACTGGCTCCCGTGGAGCGCCGCCTCAAGCGCCTGGGGGACGCAGTCGAAGTCCGCCACCAGCGAGGCCGGCTTCTTCTTCGGGTCGTCCTGCCGGAAGGGGACGAAATAGCAGTTTTTGAGGTTTAAAAGCGCCCCGATGTTCTTGGCGCTCCCCCGGAGGGCGTCGTTGGTCGCGGGGCAGAGCACCACCGGCTTCTCCGCCCGCAGATGGCTCTTGACCGCCATCGTCACCGGCGTATCGGTGATCGAGAGGGCGAGCTTGGAGAGCGTGTTGCCGGTGCAGGGGCAGACCAGCAGGATGTCGGTCATGTCCTTCGGCCCCAGCGGCTCGGCGTCCTGGATGGTGCATATCGGCTCATGGCCGGAGATCTGCCGGGCGCGGTTTAAATGGCCGTCCGCCTTCCCGAACCGGGTGTCGAGGGACGCCGCGTGGTAGGAAAAGACCGGCAGGACCTCGTATCCCAGCGAGACCAGCTTCTCCATCTGGGCAAAGGCTTTTTCAAAGGTGCAAAACGACCCGGTCAGGCAAAAGGCCAGCCGGATGGGGTGTTTCATCATATCCATTCCTCCTTGCAGGCCCGGAAGATCCCTTCCGCCATCCAGCCGGCGCAGGCGCGGGGGGCGTACTTCCCGGGAAGCGACAGGGCGGGCGTCACCGCACGGCGGGCAAGCGCCTCCGGCGTAAAGCCGCCGGGGGCGGAAGCCAGCTCGTAAAGCCGCGCGTCCGGCGGGAAAGCGTCCATCGCCTCCGGGCCGACGACCGGGGCGGGGATCGTGTTGAAAAGAAGGGGGAAGTTCCCGGCTTCATGGGGCAGCGCGGCCAGCGGGTAACACCTGGCCCCCAGCTTTCCCGCCGCCTGCCGCTGGGCCTCGCTGCGGGCAAAGAGGGCGCATTTCCCCCCAAGGGCGGCGATCCGGCGGACAAGCCCCATCCCGATCCGGCCCCCGCCCAGGACGGCGGCGTTTGTCTCCGCAAGGCAGCCCGGCGTCTCCAATATGGCCAGCGCCAGCGCGATCTCGGCGGTCACGGCGGCGTTTTGGCGGGTGAAGGTTTCGTCCTTTAGGAAATCATAAAAAGCAAGCCCCATCCCTCTGCAGAGGGCGGGGAGCCCCTCCCCAGCCTGCGTCAGCCCGCCGGACACCAGGCCGCCCGGCTTTGCAAAGGAAAGGGCGTCTGTAAGCAGAACCGGCTCCCCTCTCCAAAGGGGGGCGCGGACGGTCTTCCCGTCGGCGGTGGCGGGCACCGGCAGAACAAGGAGGTCCGCCTTCCCCTCCGGCGGCGGGAACCCCGTCTCCCCGAGGGCGAGGGTATGGACCGAAAACCGCTCCGCCAGCAGATGGGCCAGGTAAAGGGACCGCCGGTCCCCGCCCACCAGCAGCGCAGCGGGAGGTAAAACAGGTTTCATTCGATCACGCCTTTACGGTAAGATGCAGCGTGAAATATCAGTTTCCGCTATGCCCCATTCTATGCGGCGGGGCGGGCGTTTGTGCGGCGGGAAAGGAGCAGGAAATGGATAGACAATGGGAACGGATGCTGCGCCACTGCACCCTCTGCCCGCGGATGTGCGGGGTAAACCGCCTGGCGGGCGAAAAGGGGTTCTGCGGGGCCGGCGGGGAGACGGTCAAGGTCGCCCGGGCGGCCCTCCACTTCTGGGAGGAGCCGTGTATTTCCGGCGAACGGGGAAGCGGGACGGTCTTTTTCTCCTACTGCACCCTCCGGTGCGCCTTCTGCCAGAACCGGGAGATACGGGGCGGCGCGGCCGGGGCGGAGATCACGGTGGAGCGGCTTGCGGAGATCTTCCTGGAACAGCAGGGGCGCGGGGCGCTGAACCTTAACCTCGTGACCCCGACCCACTACCTGCCGCAGATCGTCCGGGCGCTGGAGATCGCCCGGGGGAAGGGGCTGGCCCTCCCGGTCGTCTACAACACCTCGGGGTACGAACGGGCGGAGGTGCTGCGGATGCTGGAAGGGTATGTGGACGTCTGGCTGCCCGACTTCAAGTATATGTCGGAAACCCTCGCCCGGGACTATTCCTCCGCCCCCGGCTACCGGGAAACTGCCCTCGCCGCCATCGAAGAGATGGTGCGGCAGGCGGGGGAACCGGTCTTCGACGAAGACGGGATCATGCAAAAAGGGGTGATCATCCGCCACCTCGCGCTGCCGGGGCAGCTGGCGGACGCGGAAGCGGCCGTCCAGGCGCTCTTCTCCCGGTTCGGCAACCGGGTCTACTACAGCCTGATGAACCAGTACACCCCGCCCCCCTTCCGGCTCAAATGGGAGAATTTAAACCGCCGCCTCTCCCCTGCCGAATACGACGCCCTCATCGACTACGCGGTCGAGCTGGGGGTGGAAAACGGATTCACCCAGGAGGAAGGGACGGCGGAGGAGAGCTTTATCCCCCCTTTTGACCTGGAAGGGGTGCTGCCGGGCGCTTGACAAGCCGCGCCCGCCGTGCTATAATACAAACGTCAGAAAACGGCGGCCCTTCCGGCTGCGCCGTATAGAAAAAATTCCCGCCGGGGAATGGAAAGCGTTTGAACCCGCATCGGTAGGCCGAAGCAGATGCGGATATCAGGCGCTTTATTTTTTTGTCAGAGGAGATGTCCAGAATGAAACCGTGTTACTTTCGAGATTTCGCAAGGTATGTATCTTTAAACGTGCTGGGGATGACCGCCCTCTCCTGCTATATTCTGGCCGATACCTACTTTATCAGCAAGGGGATGGGGACGAGCGGCCTCGCGGCCCTCAACCTCGCGATCCCCGTCTACAGCTTTATCCACGGCAGCGGGCTGATGATCGGGATGGGCGGCGGCACCCACTATTCCATCCACAAGAGCCGTGGGGAGGACGAAGCCGCCAACAAGGCGTTTACCAACGCCGCCATGCTGGTCGTGGTATTTGCATCGCTCTTTTTTCTGGCTGGGCTGTTCCTGTCGGAGACCATCACCGCCCTGCTGGGGGCGGACGGGGCGGTATTTGAGATGACCCGCACCTATTTGCAGGTGATCCTGCTCTTTGCCCCGGCCTTCATGGGGAACAACCTGATCCTCTGCTTCGTCCGCAACGACGGCGCGCCGGGCCTGGCGATGGCGGGGATGATCGGCGGGAGCCTGTCCAACGTCCTCCTCGACTGGGTGTTCATCTTCCCCTGCGGGATGGGCATCTTCGGGGCGGTGCTGGCGACCGGGCTGGCGCCGGTCATCAGCCTGCTGATCCTCTCCCCCCATCTTATCCGCCGGAAAAACGGGTTTAAGCCGGTCAAGGGGGGGCTGCGGCCGGGGCTGGCGGGCAAAATCCTCGGCAGCGGCGCCCCGTCGCTGGTAACCGAGGACTCCTCCGGCGTCGTGATGATCGTCTTTAACGGCATCCTTTTATCCGTCGCGGGGAATACCGGCGTTGCGGCATACGGGGTGATCGCCAACCTGGCGCTGGTGGTGATCGCGGTCTTTACCGGCATCGCCCAGGGGATGCAGCCGCTCATCAGCCGCTATTTCGGGCTTGGGGACGGCAAAGGCACGGCGCGGACCCTCTCCTATGGGCTTACGCTGGCGCTGTTGTTTGCAGGCGTCCTGTACGCCGCCCTTTTCGTGTTTGCGTCGCCGGTCGCCGGCATCTTCAACAGCGAAGGCGACCCGCTGCTCCAGCAGATCGCGGCGGAAGGGATGCGGCTGTACTTCATCGGGATGCCGTTTGCCGGGATAAACGTCCTGCTGCCGGTCTATTTCACCTCTTGCGGGCGGCCGCGGCCGGGGAGCGTCATATCGGTGCTGCGGGGCTTTGTCCTCATCATCCCGATGGCGTTTCTGCTCTCCCGCCTCTTCGGGCTGACGGGGGTCTGGTGCGCGTTCCCGGCGACTGAGGCCGTTACCGCCGTGATAGCCGGCTGTATGGCGGCGCTGGGCCACAGGATATACCGGAACACGCTCTAATATTGAAAGATCCGTACATTCCCAAAAAAACTATATAAAAAAACCATTCCCTGCAAAATACGCGGGGAATGGTTTTTTCATGATCCCGGTTCCTCTGCCGGAAAGAGGTGCATATACCGTGAAAAGAGCAGTTCGGTCGCCAGCTGGAGCTTATAATACCCGGCGCGGCTGGAATCCTGCCGCCCAAGCAGCAGAACCTCGTCAAACGCCGCGTGCAGCAGGGGCGACGGGTTCTGGGTCATCAGCATCAGCGTGACCCCCCGCTCCCGCAGCAGGTCGAGCACCGCCCGCCCATGCCCGGCGACATAGTTGCCGTCGACCGACAAAAACAGCGCAAGGTCCCCCGCCCGCATCGTCCGCGCCCGCTCCTCATGGTCCTCGACCAGGTCATAGCTTTCGGTATACCGGCCGATCGACAGGAAAAGGAATTGCAGCTGTTTGGCCAGAAGCCCCGGCTGGTAAAAGCCGTACAGGGCGACGCCGCGGGCATCGTGGATGGCGGACGCGATCCGGTCGAGCTGCGGGACGGAGACGTGCGCGGCAAAGTCCTCCATCGCCCCCGACAGCCCGCCGGCATACCGGCAGATCGCCCCGGGCGCGCCCTCCCCATAGGGGATATCCTTCAGGTAATCGCCGGTGATATGGTCGATGCTGTGGCGGTAGTGGACGGCGGCCTGCTTAAGCTGGGAAAAGCCCGTAAACCCGAGCGAACGGACAAACCGGCTGACCGTCGCGATCGAAGCATAACAAGCGTCCGCGATGTTCTGCACCGAAAGGCTGTCCAGCTCGAACAGATGCAGGAGCATATACCGGGCAATGGTGCGGTTGGGGTCGCTGTCGGCCGATGAATCGACGATCATCTGAAGCTGGTGGATCAAATCGCTGTGCATGGGTCTGCCTCCCTGGGACGGTTATCGTGCTTCCATTATAATACTTTTTGGCAGGCGGCGCAAGGGGGCGCGCAGCCGGTCCGGTTCACAGCCGGACCGGGACCTCGCGCTCGACCGCCACCCCCTCTTCCCCCGCGGCGCACCGCCAGGCCAGCACCCGGACGCCGGCCTCCGCCGCCTCCCGCAGGGCCGCAGCAAATTCCGGCCGGTCGGGGTTGGGCGTAAAAGAAACCGCGTCCTGCCGCTGGATGACAAACAAGACCCCCGCCCGCTGCCCTTCCCGGACAACGCGGGCAAGGGTGTGGAGATGCCTGACCCCGCGCGCGGTCGGCGCGTCGGGGAACTGCGCCGCCCCGCCCCGGACAAGGGTCACGCCCTTGACCTCCAGGTAAAACCGCTGCCTGTCCGGCTTTTCCGCCATCAGGTCGATGCGGGAGTCGCCAAGCACGGTTTCCCGCCGGAGGACAAAGGGCGGCGGGAAATCCGGCAGGGGGATCGTCCCGTCCCGGACGGCTTCGAATGCGAGGCGGTTTGGCAGCTGAGAGTTGACGCTGACCCAGGTTTCCCCCGCCTTGACCAGTACCGCTTCCCAATCGGTCTTCCGGCCGGGGGCAGGGGTATGGGCAACCAGCAGCTCCGCGCCCGGAACCAGCAGTTCTTTCAGCCGCCCGGTATTGCCGAGGTGGACGGAGACCTTTTCCCCGTCCGCCCGTTCACAGCTGAGGACAAACCGGTTTTCCCGGGAAATCAGCCGCGCAGCGGTAAGCCCCATCAGACTTCCACCGCCATCCCGTCGTAGGAGACCGCAAAGCCTTTTTCCGCCGCCAGCGGCGCATATTCGTCATAGACCATCCCGCCGTTATGGGAAAAATGGTTCAGGATAAACTTCGTATCTCCGTCGCAGACGCCCATTTCCAGCAGCTTTTCCCGGACGCGGATGTTATCCGGCAGGCCCATATGCCCGGCCTTCGGCCCGCATTCCCGCAGGCCGCTGGTGCCGTCCAGGCTGACCAGGTGGATGGGCCCCCTTTCCTTTAAAAAGTCCCAGACCTCCGGCAGGAAAAGCCCGGTGTCGTGGGCGTAGAGGAGCCTGCGCCCTTCCGCTTCGATCAGGTAGAAATAGGGATGGGGTTTGCCGTTTGATTCCAGCTCATGCATATGGTTGGCCGGCAGCGGCGTAACGGTATATTCCCCCGCCCGCACCGGCTGGAAAGCGCGCAGGATATGGAAATGCAGGGCGGAGAGGGTTTCCGGGTTCGCCTCCCACGAAACCTTTTCAAACTGCGCGCGGGTTTCCGCCGCGCAGTAGATCTCCAGCTCCGGCGATACCATCCCGTGGCTGTAATAGCTCCCTCGGACGGTCAGTTCCTGCGGGTAAAAGTGGTCCATATGCCAGTGGGTGACAAAAAGGTATTTGACTGCCGACAGGTCCAGCCCGTTTTGCAGTTTGTGCAGGTAGGTGTCGGGCGGCAGGTCGATGAGCAGGTCGCGGTTTACAAGCGACTGGCTGCGGGTGCGGATGTTCCGCCCGCCCAGGCGGGCCGCCTGCCGGCAGACCGGGCAGTTGCAGAAAACCGCCGGCAGCCCTTCCGCCGCCGCGGTACCGAGGTAGGTAAGTTGCATATGGATCTCCTTTCTTTCATCTGACGATATGACTTTCCGGAAGCTGTCCCGGCATCACGCGCCGCCGGGCGGTGCCCAGCCTTCCGGTTTTATTCCACAAAGGCGGCGTCCGACGGCCGCATAAAGGGCAGCACCTTCTCCGGCAGGCCGGGGACGCCGTCTTCCCCGACCGGCAGGACGGTCACCGAGTTGCTCCGCTGGTTCAGGCTGACCATCTTCTTCCCGTCCGGCGTCAGCACCGCCCGGCGGGGATAATCGCCGCAGACCGGCGCTTCGGCCACCCGTTCCAGCCCGGTCGGGCTGTCCGCCCCGGTTTTAAAGACGGTGACGGTGTTGGCCCCGCGGTTGGAGACATAGAGGAATTTCCCCGCCCTGTCCATGCAGAGGCTGCCCTGGTGGCTCGGCATCGCGTAATCGGGGGTCAGCGACGGGATCTTCCCCAGCAGCGCCGGTTCCCCGCCCTCCAGTGAAAAGGACATGACCGCGTTGACCTGTTCCGCGCTTGCGTACAGCCTTCCCCTATCTTCCCGCAGCAGCAGTTCCCGGATGCCGTCCCCGTCCGGCAGCTGAACATACCGGCTGGATCGGATCGTCCCGTCCGGCGAAAGGGTGAAGAGATACAGCCGGTCCAGGGCGGTATGGGCGGCATACAGAACCCTCCCATCGGACGAAAAAGCGGCCGAGCGGAAGCGCGGGCCTTCCCGCCCGCCGGCGGGGCCGGGGAAATGGGACGCCAGCCGCAGCGCGCCGTCCTCGACTCGGATCACCGCGACCCCGCCTTCCCGCTCCATACAGACGGCGAACAGCCGGTTTTCCGGGCTCCATGCGCCGGAGCAGGCCCCGTCCCCCGGCAGGGTAAGCGCGGCCAGCGGGGACAATCCCCCATCCCGCAGCCCAAAGAGGGTCAGGCAGTCGCTGCCCCCCGCCGCCGCCAGGCCGTCCCCCAGAAAACGCACAAACTTTACCGGGCGTTCGCCGTACCCGGGCCCGTTTTCCAGTTGGAGGGAGGGCATCGGGCTGCCGAAACTTCTGCCGCCCAGCCCGGAAATCAACATTCTCATCGCTTTTCCATCCTTTCTGCCTGGGCGGGACAAGTCCCCCCCAACGTCTCCTGCACCCTATTGTACCATTTTTTCCAGGCGCTGACAATCGTTTTGGCACTTTTCCCGCCGTTATCCCGACTTTTTTCGCCAAAAATGCCAAAAGCCCTTGACTTTCCAACTTTAAAGCAATATAATATCCATATACCCGCTTTTCTGCGGAATCGAGGGCTGGCACCCCTCCGGAAAGGAATTGATCGAAATGTCCATGGAAATCATCCGCGCCCTTCCCCATCCCGAGGAAATCAAGGCGCAGTACGGCCTGACCCCCGAGCAGGCGAAGGTCAAAGCGGAACGCGACGCCGAAGTAGCGGCGGTCTTAAAGGGCGAGTCGAATAAATTTTTAATGATTATCGGCCCCTGCTCGGCCGACCGGGAAGACGCGGTGCTGGAATACATCCACCGGCTGGCGAAAGTGCAGGAAAACGTGAAGGACAAGCTGCTGATCGTCCCCCGCATCTACACCAACAAGCCCCGCACCACCGGCGACGGCTATAAGGGGATGCTCCACCAGCCCGACCCCACCAAAGGGGCGGATATGCTCTCCGGGCTGCTCGCCATCCGGCGCCTGCACCTGCAGGCCTTTGAGGACACCGGCATGGTCTGCGCCGATGAAATGCTCTACCCGGAAAACTACGCCTTCCTGTCGGATGTGCTGGGGTATATTGCGGTCGGCGCACGGTCGGTCGAAAACCAGCAGCACCGGCTGGTCGCCTCCGGCATCGACCTGCCGGTCGGGATGAAAAACCCCACTTCCGGCGACCTGACGGTCATGATCAACTCCATCACCGCCGCCCAGCACCCCCATACCTTCCTCTACCGCAACGAAGAGGTGCGGACGACCGGCAACCCCCTGGCCCACGCGATCCTCCGCGGCTCGGTCAACCCTTACGGCCAGACCCAGCCCAACTACCACTATGAGGACCTTTCGCGGCTGTATGAAATGTACGCGGCCAAGGGGCTTCAGAATATGGCGCTGATCGTCGACGCAAACCACTCCAACTCGGGCAAAAAGTATCTCGAACAGATCCGCATTTCGAATGAAGTGCTCCACAGCTGCCGCCATTCGGACGACATCAAGCGGATGGTCAAGGGCCTGATGATCGAAAGCTATCTGGAAGACGGCGCCCAGAAGGTGGAAGAAGGGGTCTTCGGCAAGTCGATCACCGACCCCTGCCTCGGCTGGGAAAAGACGGAAAAGCTGCTTTACACGATCGCCGACCAGTTATAACATCCCATATGCTGAAAAGCGCGCAGGAACCTTCCTGTGCGCTTCAGGCTGTCGAAAAACCAATGGACAGAACGCAAAATTGGTGCTGGCGCGGAAATCACGAAGAAACGGGCGGCGATCAGAAGTTTAGGGTCCAGCCCTTTTTAAAGGGCTGGCAGGAGTGGAGAGGGCAGAGCCCTTTCCCAGGCACTCCGTTTCCGTACTTCCGAAACTGACCACAGTTTTGCTGCTGATAACGAAGTGTGCGCAGCACCCAAAAAATGCGAAAAAAAATATCGACAAGCTGGCGCGCAGGGACTTTCCTGTGCGCTTTTTCTGTTGTCCGGCAGAAGAAAAACCTCCCCACAAAGTGTGAGGAGGTTTTGGATCGAGGAGATATCAGCCCTTGACCGCGCCCAGCGCAATACCGGAAGCAAAGTACTTCTGGAGGAAGGGGTACACGACCAGGATCGGCAGGATCGCGACGAAAGCGATCGCCATACGGATCGAGACGGTCGGGAGGTTGACCAGCGCGCCGCTGCCGGAGCCGCCGCCGGGGTTGTTCGCCAGCGCCTGGATGTCCTGGATCATACGGTTCAGCAGGACCTGGGTGGTGAACATTTCCGAACGGTTGACATAGTAGAGACCGTTGGTCCAGTCGTTCCAGAAGCCGAGGCCGGAGAACAGGCCGATCGTAACCATGATCGGTTTGCCCATCGGGAGGACGATCTTCCAGTAGATGGTGAAATAGCTCGCGCCGTCGATGCGGGCCGCTTCATACAGCGCATCCGGGATGGAGGTCATGAAGAAGGTACGCACCAGAATGATGTTGTAGGCGGAGAGCAGGAGGTTGGGCAGGAGGTAAGCAAAGATGGTGTTCTTGATGTGGAAGGTGTTGGTCCACATGATGTAGGCGGGAACAAGGCCGCCGGAGAACAGCATCGTGAAGAAGACGTAGAAGTTGAAGAAAGGACGGCCGGGCAGGTTGCGCAGCGAAAGCGGGTACGCAATCAGCGAGGTGAGGATCAGCGTGCAGGCGGTGCCGATGACCGTGACGACGATGGTCAGGCCGTAAGACCGCAGGACGGTGCCCCTGTTCTGCCAGATGTACTGGTAAGCCGTCAGGCCGAACTTTTCGGGGAAGAAGGAATAGCCGTTGTTGATCAGCGTGTTCTCATCGGTGATGGAGCACATGAACAGAAGCACGATCGGCAGGATCATGACCAGCGTGACGATGATCAGTACGATGTTGATGCCCACCTGATAGGCTTTTTCGCCTTTGGATAATACCATGTTATTTCTCCCTGCCTTTCTCTTAGAACATGGCGTTCTCTGCGCTGATCTTACGGACAACAGCGTTCGAGATCATAACGAGGGTGAAGCCGACAACCGACTGGAAGACGCCTGCCGCGGACGAACGGCCGATGCCGCCGGCCTGGATCAGCGCGCGGTAAACGTAGGTGTCGATGGTCTGGGTCGTGGGGAACAGCGCGCCGGAGTTCTGCGGGATCTGGTAGAACAGGCCGAAGTCAGAAGCAAAGATACGGCCGATCGCCATCAGGACGAGGGTGATGATCTGGGGGACCAGGCAGGGCAGGGTGATCTTGGTGATCTGCTGCCATTTGTTCGCGCCGTCCAGCTCAGCCGCCTCATAGAAAGCGGGGTCGATACCGGCGATACCGGCGATGTAGATCAAAGCGCCATAGCCGACGCCTTTCCAGGCGTTGACAAAGATCAGGATGAAGGGCCAGGGGCCGTTGTCCTGATACCAGTAAACGATGTCCTTGCCCATCGACTTCAGGACGGCGTTGATCATACCGTTTTCCTGAGAGAGGAAAGCGAAAACGATGTAGGAAACAACGACCATCGAAAGCAGGAAGGGCAGAAGGATCGAAGACTGGTAAAGCTTTTTAAGCCCTTTGTTGATGACGTCGGAGATGATGATCGCCAGCGCGATGCCGAGACACTGGTTGACAATGATGAACGCAACGTTATAGAGCAGGGTGTTGCGGATCATGACAAACGCATCGCTGGTACCAAACAGGAACTGGAAGTTATCCAGCCCGCACCAGGCGCTGCCGAACATACCGTCGTTGACGTTGTACTTCTTAAACGCGACAACGATACCGGCCATCGGGATATAGTTGTTGATGAAAATGTAGACGAGACTGGGCACCATCATGATATACAGCGGGATGAACTGCTTGAAATGGGCCCAAGTCAGCTTTTGCTTCATTGCGAATACCTCCTCGATTGATCGCTGGAACACCATACGACAAAATGGGCTGCCGCCAATGACGGCCGGCAGCCCATCCCGTTTCTTTGTCAGCTGGGTTCCGCCTTGTGATTTTCCTCCGCCTGCTCCCGCAGAGCTTTATCATTCACATTATAGCAAAATTTGAAGAGGAATTCTATCACAAATCGGAGCCATTTTTGTTGATTTCCGGAGATTTTTTCTCTCCGTACGGCAAATTTAGGGTAAATTTACCGGAAAGCCAGTGATCAGCCGTTGGCTTCCAGCCAGGCGTTGAGCTGGTTCTGCTTCTCGTCGATGATGGTCTGCAGGCCGGCATCGTAGAGGGCGTTGTTGTATTCCTGGATCGCAGCGTCCATATCGGTCGCTACGCCGCGGACGATCTGCGCCTGATACTGGGAGTTGACCGCGTTGCAGGCGACAACCTCGTTGATGACCGGGCGGTTGTCGTAACGGAAGCCGTAGCCCTGGGAGACGACGTCGCCCTTGTTGAAGTCAACATACTGATCCCAGACGTCGGGGTCGTTGCCGGCCCAGGCGTGGCCAACCATCTGGTTGGGGTAGATCCAGCCGTAGTCGTTGTGGTAGGAAACGGTGGTCGCGTCGCCGCCGTCCGGGAAGTCGGCCAGGCCTTCTTCATTCTCAACCCAGTCGGTGCCTTCGATGCCCCAGTTGATGAGGTCGTTGAATTCGCCGCTCTGGAAGATGTAGTTATACCAGGCACAGGCAGCTTCCTTGTTTTCAGAGGCGGAGGACAGGCAGAAGCCGTTGCCCATGTTGCCGCCGGAGAGCATCGTCTTGGACAGCTTGATGACGTTGATGTCCTGCGCGCACTGGGACAGTTTCTCGGCGATGGTGTTGGGCTTCGCGTTGCAGAGGCCGGCGAAGGTGTTGCCCGCCTTCAGGATGGGCTCGATCGAGTCGACGTTGGTGCCGATATCCTGGGAAGCGTAACCGGCCTGGAACCACTGCTGGTTCAGCTTGGCAAAGTTGGCCCACTGCTCAGACTCGTACCAGTTGGTGACGGTCGTGGTCTGGCCGTAGTTCTCCAGGACGCCGAAGCCGTCAGACAGGCCGTCGACGTAGCAGGAGGACTGGGTGCCGAGGAACATGGTGCCGTTGAGGACGACCATTTCCGGATGCTTTTCGGCGACCGTCGCGAAGAGCTCGGTCAGCTTATCGGCGCCTTCCTGGAATTTGTCGGGGTCGCCGAGGTCGATGCCGTCGAAGTCTTCAATGGTGTAGCCGCAGTCTTCGAGGATGTCGTTGCGGACCAGGTAGCAGGTCCACGCGGTTCTCTCATAGTTGGAGGGGATAACGACCCAGTCCTCGCCGATCATGCAGTTGCCGATGCCGTCGCCGACATATTCCATAATGTTGGGCATCAGGGACTGATAGTCGTTGAGGTCGACAATGTAGCCGGAATCGAGGTAGGTGCCCTGGTTGCCGGCGAAGCAGGTGAACCAGTCGAGGGGCTCGCCCGCAGGCAGCATGGTGTTCAGGTTGGTGTCGATGGTGCCGTAGGTGACGGGGATGAATTCAACGCCGATGTTCAGCTCTTCCATCGTGACCGCGCTGGCAGCCGCTTCGATCTCGTCAAAGTGGTCGCCTTCCTGGGCCAGCAGGTAGAGGAACTTGACGGTGTAGGGATCCTCGGAAACGGTGTAGGACCCGATGTTTACACCACTCGCGGTGGTGCCGCTGGCGGCAGCCTCTCCGCCTTCCTCGCCGCCTTCAGCGGAATCGGAAGCGGTGGTCGAACCGTTGTCCGCAGCAGGGGTGGACGACCCAGTGTCGCCGCCGCCGCAGGAAACGAGCGCGCCGGAGACCATCATGGCCGCCAGCATACCACAAAGAATTTTCTTTTTCATTTTAAATCCTCCAATAGCCCGGTACTCGCGCACCGGTTTTTGTATGCACATATTATACCATACTCGATTGTAAATTGCAAGGGATTTTTGAGCATTTCCCCAATTTGTTACCGAAATTTATGGCGAATATCTATAAACGCCGGGCAGCTCCGGCCATCCGGCAATTTTTTTGGGCAGAAATTCCGGACAATTGTCCGTGCAAAAAACACAGAAAATGGACTTTGTTTTCAGGCATTTCTTCTATTATAAATATGTCCTGTTTATGACCGGCTGAAAAATTGTTTATCGAAAAAAAATCCTATCTGCCGGCAAAAAAGTCCTCGACGTGGCGGGCAAACTGTGATAAACTGATTGTAACGGGGAAAATGTAACTTTTTCTCCCGTCAGGCTGTCTGAAAAACGCTTGCATCTGCAACTTTTTTTGTCTGTTCTTTTCTGTCAGGAGGCCGTAAGATGAAACCTTTCCCTGCCCCCGGCTTCATGCTCCATTCGGAAGCCGCCCGCGCCCTCTATGAAAACTGCGCGAAAGACGCGCCCATTTACGATTTCCACTGCCACCTCTCCCCCCGGGAGATCGAGGAGGACCGGCGTTTTACCTCGATCACCGAGGTATGGCTGGGCGGCGACCACTACAAGTGGCGGCTGCTGCGGGCCTGCGGCGTGCCGGAGCGGCTGGTGACCGGCGGCGCCCCCGACCGGGAGAAGTTCCTGGCCTGGGCGGAAGTGATGCCGCGGCTGATCGGCTCCCCCCTCTACCACTGGAGCCATCTGGAACTGTACCGGTATTTCGGAATCGACACGCCCCTCTCCCCCGCCACCGCCGGGATGATTTACGACCACTGCAACGCGATGCTGCAAACGAAAGGGTTCTCGGCCCGTGGGCTGATCGAGCGGTCGAACGTCGCGGCCCTCTGCACGACCGACGACCCGGCGGACGATCTGAAGTCCCACCAGGCGATCGCGGCGTCGGGGTTCCCGGTTTCGGTGCTGCCCGCCTGGCGGCCGGACAACGCCCTTTCGATCGAAAAGGCGGGCTTCCCGCAGTACATCGCGCGGCTGCGGGCGGCGGACGGCGGGGACGCCTCCGGCTTCGGCGGGCTGTGCGCGCTGCTGGCGCGGCGGATGGACCGGTTCGGGGCGGCGGGCTGCCTGCTCTCCGACCACGGGATGGCGGATATCCCCTTCCGGCCGGTGACGGAAAAGGAAGTGGACGCCATTTACCGGAAAGCGCTGCGGGGGGAACCGGTTTCCGAAGCGGAGGCCGAAGGGTATCAGACCGCGCTGCTTTCCTTCCTCGCGAAGGAATACGCGGGGCGGGGCTGGGCGATGCAGCTGCACCTCGGCGTCACCCGCAACCGCAACACCCGCGCCTTCCAGGCCCTCGGGCCGGATACCGGGTTTGACGGGATCGGCGGGCCGGTTTCGACCGGAAAGCTGTACAGCTTCCTGGATATGCTGGACGCCGAAGGGGCGCTGCCGAAGACGGTGCTCTACAGCCTGAATCCGAACGACAACGCGGCGCTGGACGTGCTCGCCGCCGCCTTCCCCGGCGAAGGGGTGCGGTCGAAGGTGCAGCACGGCGCCGCCTGGTGGTTCAACGACACCGCCAGGGGGATGCGGGAGCAGCTGCAGTCCTGCGCCGAACAGGGGGTGCTGGGGAACTTTATCGGGATGCTGACCGATTCCCGGAGCTTCCTCTCCTACGCCCGGCACGACTATTTCAGAAGGGTGCTGTGCGACTTCACCGGCGGGATGGTGCAGCGGGGCGAGTACCCGGAGGACTGGGAAAGCCTGAAGACGATCATCGAAGGGGTCTGCTGGAAAAACGCGAAGGAGTACTTCGGTTTTTAAGGACCGGGCAACCGGGCCGCCTCCTGTGGGAAGGCGGCCCGGCGGCCAAAATTAGGCCTTGACAACCGTTCCGGCCCGTGGTATAATAGTTCAGCTGAAAGATTTCAGCTGGCGGCGGTAACGGGGCGTAGCTCAGTTTGGTAGAGTGCCTGGTTTGGGACCAGGATGCCGCAGGTTCGAGTCCTGTCGCCCCGACCAAAATAGGCTGGTGTAGCTCAGTTGGTAGAGCAGCTGATTTGTAATCAGCAGGTCGGGGGTTCAAGTCCGTCCACCAGCTCCAATTTAATATGGACGAGTTCCCGAGTGGCCAAAGGGGGCAGACTGTAAATCTGTTGCGTAAGCTTCGATGGTCCGAATCCATCCTCGTCCACCAATAAAATATGCCCTGTATCTTTGATACAGGGCATATTTTATTGAATTGAATGAGGGATTCGGACGGGAGCGGGAGTGAATGACAGCCCGGTGGGCTGTCAGAGCCGCGACCTGGTCGCCCGCAGGCGACCCGAATCCATCTCCATCCACCATGAAAAAACCCAGCATCCTTGACGCCGAGGTTATTTTTTGAATTGGATGAGGGATTCGGACGGGAGGCGGCACAGTTTGCTTCGCTTCGCTCCGGCAAACTGGAGAAAACCACTTTCCGGCCATACGGCATTGGCCGGAATTTCGCGCAAAGCGCGAAACCGCGTTTTTCTCA
>CALXKG010000057.1 GCA_944388825.1 uncultured Clostridia bacterium
ACAAAACGCAAAATTGGCGCTGGCGTGAAAATCACGAAGAAACGGGCGGCGATCAGAAGTTTAGGGTCCAGCCCTTTTTAAAGGGCTGGCAGGAGTGGAGAGGGCAGAGCCCTTTCCCAGGCGCTCAGTTTCCGTACTTCCGAAATTGATCACAGTTTTGCCACTGATAACGAAGCGTGCGCAGCACCAAAAAGATGCGCAAAAATAAATTTATCGACAAGCTGAGCCGCCTGCCGATCAAGCAGGCGGCTTTCCGTCCGGATTCACAAAATCAGGCAGAGCAGGCCGTTGCAGCCGTCGTTGATGATCCGCTCGATCGTCTCGGCCAGCTTGAGCCGGGCGTCCTGCGGCATCCGGGCGAGTTTGGCGCGGAGGCCCTCGTTGACCAGCGCGTGGAGCGACTTGCCGAAGATGTTCGATTCCCAGATCTTGCCCGGGTCCTCCTCAAAGTCCTTGAGCAGCCCCATCACCAGCTCCTCCGACTGCCGCTCGGAGCCGACGATCGGGCTGACCTCCGTCTGGATATCCGCCCGCATCATATGGATGGACGGGGCGCTCGCCCGCAGCCGGACGCCGTATTTGCCCCCCTGCTTGACGATCTCCGGCTCCTCCAGATGGAGTTCGTTCATCTCCGGCAAGACGATGCCGTAGCCGGTCGCCTCCACCTCGTCCAGCGCCCCTTTGAGCCGCGCGTACTGTTTCTGGCACTGGGCCAGCTCGACCAGCTTGGGAATCAGCTCCGATTCGTCTGCCAGCTGGATGCCGGCCGTCTCGCCGATCACCTGGTAAAGGAGGCCGGGCTTTAAGGTCAGGTGCAGTTCCGCCGAGCCGTCCCCCGGGTCCATCCGCCCGATCCAGGCGCGGTCGATCTCGTCGCAGCCGGCGAGCGCCCGGGCGGCCGGCTCCAGCTCCCGCAGTTTGCCGACCGGCTCCGCCGCCGCCCGCACCGCCCCGAAGACCGCCGCCCGCAGCGGGTGGCCGGGGTCGAGGGA
Organism: uncultured Clostridia bacterium; assembly: GCA_944388825.1. Classification (GTDB taxonomy): domain Bacteria; phylum Bacillota; class Clostridia; order Oscillospirales; family Ruminococcaceae; genus Faecivivens. Next base: position 993 of record CALXKG010000057.1, read on the forward strand.
GAGGGTCCAGCGGGGGAGGTAGACCTCCATCTCCCGGAGGGGGAATTCGTAGAGGATCTCCCGCATGATCGCGGTGATCGTCTCTTCGTCCAGGTCGATGCAGCTGACCGCCGTCACCGGCCGGCCGTAGGCCGCTTCCATCTCCGCCCGCAGCTGCTGGGCGGCGGGGGAGGAGGGGTCGCGGGTGTTGAGGAGGATGACAAAGGGCTTGCCGAGCCCTTCCAGCTCCCGGATGACCCGGGCTTCCGCTTCGGCGTATTCCGATCGTGGGATGTCGCTGATCGAGCCGTCGGTCGTGATGACCAGCCCGATGGTGCAGTGGTCGGTGATGACCTTGCCGGTGCCGATCTCGGCCGCCATGTTGAAGGGGATCTCCTCGTCAAACCATGGGGTGCGGACCATCCGGGGCTGCTCGTTTTCAAAGTAGCCCAGGGAAGAGGGGACGATGTAGCCGACGCAGTCGATCAGCCGCACCCGCATTTCCGCCCCGCCCCCCAGCGCCACCTCCGCCGCCTTTTCGGGGACAAACTTCGGCTCGGTGGTCATGATCGTCTTGCCGGCCGCCGACTGGGGCAGCTCGTCGGTCGCCCGTTCCCGCAGCGCGCCGTCCTCCATCCGCGGGAGGACCAGGGTCTCCATAAACCGTTTGATAAAGGTGCTCTTGCCGGTCCGGACCGGGCCGACTACGCCGATGTAGATGTCGCCGCCCGTCCGCCGGGCGATGTCTTCGTAGATATCCGCCATTGTGCTGCGCCTCCCGATGCTGGTTCCTGTCTGGATGATGTGTTGGTCAGGGGATCTTGCCCTTTCTTCCGGCGTGGCGTTTCAATCGGACACCATGGGGATCAAAAGCATCTGCCGCTCGGATACCCGGTCGCCTTCCAGGCCGTTTTCCTGCAAGATTGCCGGGAGGGGGGTCTTCGCCCGTTTGGCGATCTCCCAGAGGCTTTCCCCCGGCTGGGCGTAGATGAGCCGGAGGGCCGCGCCCGCCCGCTTTTCGATCGGGTCGCCGGATGTGAGGCCGGTCAGGAGCCGGATCTCCTCTGTTTCATAGAGGGCGCCGGTCAGGGCGAGGGAAGCCTGCACCTCGATCCCCCCTTCGGCGATCCGGCCGGCGTAGGACTGGATGTCGAGGGCGGGGAAGAGCTGCGCCCCTTCCGTCCCGGCGGGGAGCGCATATGAAAAGAGGACGGTCCTGCCGGCGGCGTCGATCTCCCCGCCGCGGGAAAAGATCGCGGTCAGTTCCAGCGCGCCCGAGAGGACCAGTTTCCCGTCTTCCTGCTGGCAGGCATATTCGCCGACGGAAGGCAGCAGGGCTAACAGGCTGTCGACCCCGGAGGCCGGTATCAGCCCCGAGACGGGCACCGTTTCAGACAGGGCCGCCGCCGCCCGCCGGACCGGGAAGGTCTCGAAGGCGGGTTCCGCCTCGCAGGTGCAGCTGTAGCCGTCGTCCGCAGCCTCGACCGTATCGTTGCGGTCGCAGAAGGCGGTGAAGCGGACCGTCCATTCAGCGGAAAGCGTCCGGCAGCCGTCCTCCGCCCGCACCGGTTCAAAGCTCATCGTGACGGGGCAGGCGTGGACGCTGATGAGGCTGTCGTCCGCCGCGTCCGGCAGTTCGAGGATCTGGCTGATGGGTTCGCTCCACTCCATCGGCTCGGGCGGGCCGCCGGCCTCCGGGCAGTAGAGGACGCGGGTGATCAGGTCGCCGCGGACGATCAGCTTGCCGCCGGTCAGTTTGCTTTCGGAAACCTGCACCCGAGCGGCGGCGTCCAAAAGGCTGCCGAAGGGCGGTTTCGCGTCGCCGATCGCCAGGTCTTCGCTGAGGGTGCAGTTCTTTTCGGCATACCCCCGCCTGCCGCAAGCCGGGAAGGGGCGGCTGTGCAGCTGAACCCCGCTGTTCCCCTCGCCGCAGAGGACCGGACGGGCGGTCTGGCGGGCCGCCCGCAGCCGGAGGGAGATGCCGCAGCGGACTTCCAGCCGCCGCCCGCTGACCGCCCGCGCCGAGACATGGCAGCAGCGGGGGATGCAGCGGGCCTGCACCTCCCCGTCGGCCGGGAGGTCGATGGATTTGGTGAAGGGGACGCTCTGGCGGACGGCGTGGAGGGTGTGCGGGTCCGCGCCAAGATAGAGGACGCTGACGGCGCAGACGCCGGTCACTTCCAGCCTGCCGCCGGATGTGCGCAGCTGCTGTACAGCGGGCGTCACCCGGGTGGTCAATACCCGGAAGATCTCCGGTTCATAGTCGGGCAGCAGGAAATCCAGTTCCAGCGACTGCTCCGCGGCGGTGTCCAGCACCGTTTCGGTGATATAGAGGTCGGTTGTCTTCAGTTCCGGCATATCCTTCCATCCTTTCAAGGCATTACTCGTCCGGGCAGTCTGCCGGGACTGGGGTAATGTATGCGGGCGGGGGAGAGGATAGAACGGACGGGCCGCGCGGTTTTCCGGAAAAGGAAAAGCCGGGACACTGGTTCCCGGCCTTTATAAAAATCGGTATAGCTGTATCAGTTTTGTCCCGTCGGCGGCTGTCCGCTCATCAAAGGGGATAAAGCCGTTTTCCGGACGCTGGTAGAAGTCCAGGAGTTTTGCGTGGTCTTCGGCTTCGAGAAAGACGACACCGCCGCCGATC
>CALXKG010000058.1 GCA_944388825.1 uncultured Clostridia bacterium
CCCGGCTCTGCCTCTTCCACGGCGAAAACCACGAGCTGTCCCGCTCCGGCAAGCCGCAGCACCGGGTCCGCCGCCTGACCGAGATCACCAACTGGTTTGAAAAATACGCCCGCGGGAACGAATAACCGTTCATTCCGCTGACCGCAAAAATCCGCTCCCAGCCGCCGGCGCTCCGGGAGCGGATTTTTTATACCTGCGGGATCAAAATCTCGGTCGTAAAGGCCCCATCCTCGCTGTTGCGGCTCAAGTACCCGTCCAGCCGGCTGATGATCTTGTCGATCCGGACCAGCCCAAACCCGTGCCCGTCCCCCTTGGTCGACTGAAAGAGCCGCCCGGTCTTTTTCAGCTTCCCGCCGGCGGTAAAGTTGGTGAAGGAGATGTACAGCTGGGTGCCCTTCATCTCCATATACACCCGGATCAGCCGTTCCGGTTCCGGCAGGGCCATGCTGGCCTCGATCGCGTTGTCGAACAGGTTGCCGAGGATGCAGCAGAGGTCGATCTCCGACATCGTCAGCCCCACCGGGATATGGGCGTCGGCCTTGACGGTGATCCCCCGGGAATGGGCGAGGGAGATCTTGCTGTTTAAGATTGCGTCGGCCATCGGGTTGCCGGTCCGCAGGACGGTGTCGACCCGGTTTAAATCGGTGTCCAGCTGGTCGAGATAGCCTTTCAGCCCCTCCATATCCCCGGCGGCCGCCAGCGCCTTCATCGCCTGGATATGCCCCCGGTAATCGTGCCGCCAGCCCCGCATCTGCCGGTACATATTCTCCACTTCCCGGTAATGGGTCTCGATCAGCTCCCGCTGGTACCGCTCCAGCTGCCGGTCGACCCGTTTGGACAAAAAGCCCATGCCGCTCACCTCCAGTTGATGATCGCCCGGTTGACCTTTTCATACGCCCCCCGGGGCAGCGGGACGCTGCCGCCGCCCGAGAGGAAAATTTCCGTCCTGGTCACCCGGGTGATGCAGGACAGGTTGACGACCGCCGACCGCCCGGCCCGGAAAAACCGGTCGTCCAGCTGCCGCTCCAGCTCCTGGAGGGTCATCCGGACGGTATAGTCCTTTTTGCCGTGGAGGGTGACATAATTGCCCCGCACCTCGGCGTACTGCAGCTGGTAAAGCGGCATCCGGACGATCTCGCCGCCGAGGTCGAGGGTCAGCGTCCGCTCGTTTTTGCGCAGTTTCCCGGCCGCCCGGTCCAGCACCGGGAACAGCTTTTCCTCCCCGACCGGCTTTAAGAGGTAGTGGAGCGCCTCCACTTCATACCCTTCGGCTATATAATCGGAGTAGCCGGTGATGAAGACGATCTGCGCCCGGTCATCCCGTTTGCGGACGGTGCGGGCCATCGTCACCCCGTCCATCCCGCCCATTTCGACGTCCAGCAGCAGGAGCTGGAACCCGCCCGTCTCTTCCAGGCGGAAGAGGAAGCTCTCGGCCGACGGGAACGCTTCCATCCGGACGGTATGCCCGGCCCGCTCCGCCCAGCGGCGCGCCAGCTCCATCAGATAGGCCCGGTCAGCCGGCTCGTCGTCGACAACGGCGATTGTAAGGTCCATATTCCCACTTCCTTTCCCGGCCGTTTCCCCGCGGCGGCATACGCCGCCGCGGGCCGGCCATAAAACGGCAGACAGAAAATCTGCCGGGACGCATCCCGGCAGAAAATCCCGTCGCCTACCTGTTTTTCCCGGAATGGCCGAAGGCTTTCCCCTTCCGCCCGGCAAACTGCGACCGGCGGGAAGGGCGTTCATGCCGCTTCGGCTTCGGCTGGGGGGCCGCCTGCGCGGCCTTTTCCGAACGGCGGGGGGCAGGGCGCCCCTTTTCCTGCGCCGTCCGTTTCAGGTAAACGATATTTTCAATATGGTGGGTCCAGGGGAACATATCCACCGGCTGGATCGCCTCCACCGCATACTTTTTCCCGGCGGTCAAAAGCAGCAGATCCCGCGCCTGGGTCTCGGGGTTGCAGGAGATGTAAAGGACCTTTTCCGGCAACGCCCTGCGCAGCCCGTCGATAAATTCCCGGCTGGCCCCGGCGCGGGGCGGGTCTAAGATCACAAGGTCCGGCTTTTCCCCTTCGGCCGTCATGGCGGTAAGCGCTTCGCCGGCGTCGCCGCAGAGAAAGCGGATATTCCGGATCCCATTCCGTTCGGCGTTTTTGCGGGCGTCTTTGACCGCCGCCTCGACCGTCTCGACGCCGGCGACCTCCCCCGCCTGCCCGGCGGCGATGAGGCCGATCGTCCCGACGCCGCAGTAGGCGTCCAGGACCTTTTCGTCCCCCTTCAGTTCACACAGCGCCAGCGCCTCGGTATACAGGGCGGCGGTCTGGACGGGGTTTACCTGGTAGAAGGAGGCGGGGGAGATGCGGAAGGTAAGGCCGCAGAGGGTATCTTCGATATACCCCTTGCCATAGAGCACCTCCTCCCGTTCCCCCAGCATCAGCCCCTTCTCCCCCCGGTTGACCGAAAAGAGCAGGGTCGTGATCCCGGGGCAGGCCTTTACAAGCGCTTCCGCAAAGGCGTGCTTGGAGGGGAAGACCGGCGTCCCCGCCACCAGCACCACCATCACTTCGCCGCTGACATACCCCCGGCGGATCAGGATATGGCGCAGAAAACCGCCCCGGCCTTCCATCCAGGGAGAGAGCCCGAACTGGGCAAGCAGCCGTTTGACCGCCGCGGCGATCTCCGCCGCCCCTTCCCATTCGAGGAGGCAGTTTTCCACCGGAACGACTTTCCCTTCCTTCGACTGCCAGACGCCGCAGACCGCCCGTCCCCGGCTGTAGCCGAACGCGGTCTGGACCTTATACCGGTAGTGGAAGGGGTCTTCCATCCCGATGACCGGGCGGACTTTGCCGTACTTCCCCAGCAGCCCCACCACCTGCGCCTTTTTCCAGCGTACCGTCTCGCCGTAGGAAAGGTTCGCCATCTGGCAGCCGGAACAGCGCCGGGCGGCGGGACAGCGGTTTACGATCGCCTGACCGGAAGATCTGTCCGCCGGGCGGCGGGCGGGTTTCCGCTCTCGGGGGCGGAGATCCCCTTCGCCGTCCTCCTCATCCTCTTCCCAGTCCTCCGCCCAGAACGCTTCCTGCCGTTCCTTTTTGGAAAGGCGGGGCTTCGCGACAAAGGGGGCATAGAACTTCTCGCCGTTTTCGGGACGTTTAGGCATCCTGTTTCTCCTTTTCCGGCCGGTAGATCGTATCAAACAGCCAGCGCAGGGTCTTTTCCGGCTCGTCCCCGCCGGTGCTCCAGCCGGTCAGCGCGCCGACCATCCCGATCATATAATGCTCCAGCATTTCGGCGGCGTCCCCCTGCCGGATGCTGCCGTTTTCCTGCCCGCCGCGGACAATTTCGAGATAAATGCGGACAAACTCCCGGTCGCGGGTGATGATCTGGTCCCGTTTCAGCGGGAAGATCTCGCTGTTGTGGTCCAGGTTGATCTTGAGAAGGCTCTTTAACAGGTCCCGCCCCAGCTTGACCGATCCTTCGATGTAATAGTTGAACAGCCGCCAGAGCCGTTCAAAATCGCTGGGGTCGCCCAGCATCGCGGTCACCACCTGGGTCAGCTCGCCGCTGCACATGATCCGGTAGTATTCCATCAGAAGGCTTTCCTTGAACCGGTAATGGTAGTAAAAGCTCCCCTTGGTCACATGGCAGCTGTCGCAGACCATCTGCACCGTCACATTTTCATAGCCCAGTTCCTTGAACATTTGGATCGCGCTGCTGAGCAGCTGTTTTTCAATCCCCGGCTGTTCGCCTGCCGCCGGGAAACGCATCTCGTCAGACATTTGGTACTCCTTTGGGTTGCGGGGAGAAGGACGGCTGCCCTCCTCCGGAAATATCGTGCTCTCTTAAGTATACCATATTTAGCGAAGATGTACAGGGTTAATTTTTTAAGCAGAGACAAATATTTTTTGACGGCGCATATTTTCTCTTTTTCCAGGCCAGAATTCAGACAGGAAATATTTACACAGATATGGAAAAGGAGAGGATCGTATGCAGGCATACCCTTCCCGCGAAGAAGACCTGGACCAGCTCTGCCGGACCATCCGGGGAAAGCTGGAGCACCTGCCAGACCCCGAGACCGAAGCGCTGCTCAAAATGCTGGAAAGGCCCCCATTTGAAGACGAAGCCGGGCGGATCATCCGGGAACTGGACGAGATGGAAAAAAGCCCGCCCGCCCCGCCGGCGGGACAGGAAAGGGAGAAAGGTTCCCTGCCGGACGGGTTTATGAAAGCGTCGCCGCAGGGAAAGCGGCAGAAAAAAAGAAAGCCCCGGGAGCCGGAGGAGATCCCGAAAAGCCGCCATCCGGCCGCCGCCGTCATGCTGATCACCTTCTCGGCGGTCCTGGTCGCCGGGGCGGCGTTTATCATCAGCAGCTGCCGGGAGGAGGGCACGGAAGAGATCCCGGCGACCCCGGCGTCCCTCTGCGACGCCGGGACAGCGGAAGAAGGTGGGTACACGCTGGGCGTCGACGGGGAGTTCCTCGCCGTCTACCAGAATGGGACGCTGCGGGAGACCCTCCGCTTCCCGATTGGCCAGCTGACCGAATACGACCAGACCCTCCTGCGGGACGGCATCCGGCTGGAAGACGAAGCGGCGCTCCGCAGGGCGATCGAAGATTATACGTCCTAAAAAACGGGGCATTCCCCGGCGCGGGGCGTATCCTACCGCCGTTCCCCGCACCGCTCCAGCCATCTGACCACCCCGTCCTCCCGGTTGGAGCCGATGACCCCGGCGGCGACGGCTTTCAGTTCCGGCGCGGCGTTTGCGACCGCATACCCTTCCGCAGCTTCCAAAAACATCGGGATATCGTTTTTCATATCCCCGAAGACGACTGCCCTTTCTGCACCGGTCAGGGCCAGCAGCTGCCGGACAGCCGCCCGCTTGGTGGCCCCCGCCGGCATCACCTCGAGCCATTCTTCACCCGAATAGATGTCCTTCTGCTGCACAAAGCTCGCTGCCTGCCGGAAAGCGGGCAGCCTCCGAACGGCCGCCCGGATCTTTTCCGGCGCGTCGATGCAGGTGAAGTAGAAGACCTCGCCGTCTAAGAGCCCCTCTTCCGACGGAAGCGGACGGATGCGCCCATCCCCCGACCGAGTTGCGACAAAATCTGCCTCCGGCGGCGGGAGGGCGGAAGCGTCGAAGGAAAACCGCTCCCGGCCGCCGACCAGGCTGTAGACAATTGGTTTCAGCCCCGCCTCCCGCAGCAGCGCAAACAATCCATCCCGTTCAGCAGCAGAGAAGACGGTCTTCTGGAGGATCTCCCCGGTGCGCTGGTCGACGATCATCGAACCGTTGTAGACGGCGGCGGGGATGTGAGCGGTCAGCCCCGCGGTACATATCCGGGCGGTGTAAAACGACCGGGCGGTCGCGTAGGAGAAGAGCAGCCCCTCTTCCACCAGGCGGTTGAGCGTCTCCACCGCATAGCGGGAGAGCCGCTGGTCAGGCCCTAAGAGCGTCCCGTCCAGA
>CALXKG010000059.1 GCA_944388825.1 uncultured Clostridia bacterium
TAAATCACATTTTTTCCGGCGGCATGTACGGCGGAAAAAATACCTTGATCGGGACAAGTGTCGACCGTAGGCAGGCTGTCAGTCCCGATGTTATCTGTCGAAAAACTTGTTTTTCGACAGTCTCAGCGCCCGGAGGCTTCCCCGGGCGCTTTCCTTATTTGTCAAAATACCGCTTCTTCAGCGCCTCGACCGGCATCTCCCGCCCGGTCCAGATCTTATAGGCGGCCGCCCCCTGGAAGAGCAGCATATACAGCCCGTTGAAGGTGCGGCAGCCCCGCCCTTTCGCGATCTGGAGGAGCCTGGTCTCCCTGGGCTCGTAGATCATGTCGCTGACGATCAGCTCCGGCCGCAGCCACGCGGGGTCCTCGATCAGGCTCTGGCCCAGATACTGCGGCCCCATCCCGACCGGCGTCGTATTGACCAGCAGGTCGGCCTCCGCCAGCGCCTTTTTCAGCGCCTCCTGTTCCGACAGCAGGTGGAACCGGACGTCGCAGCGGGTGCGCTTCTGCAGCTCCCCGACGATCCGCAGAAGCTCCGGCCGCGGGTGGCCGTTGAACAGGTCGATCTTCGCCGCCCCGTCCAGCGCCGCCTGCACCAGCGCCGACGCCCCGGCCCCGCCGGCGCCCAGCTGCACCATCTTTTTCCCCCGCACCTCGTACCCGGCGTCCCGGGCGGCGGAGATATAGCCGATACCGTCGGTGGTGTGGCCGGTCAGGATGCCGTTTTCAAACGAGACGGTGTTGACCGCCCCGCAGATCTCGGCGGCGGCCGAAAGCCGGTCGCAGAGGGCGGCCATCGGGCGCTTTAAAGGCATCGTCAGGTTAAACCCCTTTACCCCCAGCGCCTTCAGCCCGTCGACGGCGGCGCGGAGCGCCCCTTCCTTCACGTCGAAGGCGAGGTAGCGGGCGTCCAGCCCGGCCTCCGCGAAGGTGAAGTTGTACATCTGCGGGGAGATGCTGTGGGCGACCGGGCTGCCCAGCAGGCAGTAGAAAGCGGTGCGGCCGGTGATCTCTTTTCTCATATTCCCTCTCCTTTTTCTCTCTGACAGCTGTTTTTTCTTAGAGTGTATCCGAAAGCCTTTACAAAAGCCCTCACACCAACTCCCGGATCAGCGGCCGGGCGCGGTTGACCAGCTGTTTGTCGTTGTCATAGGAAAGGAAGGAATGGGCGAGGCTCATCTCCACCCAGCGGATGCGGGCGATCTCGCTCTCCTGCGGGGTAAAGTCATAGTTGCGGGCGCGGCCCAGGAAATAGATGACGTCCTTCTGGACGTCCCGCCGGGGGGAATAGCGGACGACCTCCCGGTAGCCGGGGCAGATGTCGATCCGGATGCCGGTCTCCTCCAGCACCTCCCGGACGGCAGTCTGTTCCTCGGTCTCCCCCGGTTCGACGTGCCCCTTCGGGAACGACCAGTGGCCGCCGGCGGTGTGTTTGATCAGCAAAAGTTCGGTATTCCCGTGGTACCGGCGGAACACGACCGCCCCGCAGGATTTCTCATATCCCATCTCGACCCCATCCTTCCAGCTATATCAGTATTATACCATAATCCTTTGTCGTTTCGCAAGGGGGCGGGGGATTTTTGCGGGCGGATTGCAGGGAAGCGGAAATAAAATTGCATCCCGGCGCAAATTTTTTTACGCTTTGACGTGACAACCGGTCAAAATTATGCTATAATAAACCCATGCGGCGAAAGTCCCGCAAGACTACCTTATGGAAGGATGAAATATCCCATGAAAACGTTTGCAGAACTTCCCTATGCCCGCCCCGATTTCCAGGCGGTCCGCAGCGAGCTGGAGGCGATGACCGAAAAGCTGAAAGCCGCCGGTTCCTATGAAGAGATGAAGGACGTCTTCTTCAAAAAGCAGGAGATGGAGCGCGAACTGGACACGATGGACACCATCTGCTCGATCCGCGCCGACATGGACGCCAACGACCCCTTCTACGCGGCTGAGCGCAAGGTCTTCAACACCGAGCTGCCGGGGCTGATCCCCGCCGAAAAGGCCTGGAACGAGGCGCTGCTGGCCAGCCCCTACCGCGACGACTTCTCCAAAGAGTTCGGCGGCCGCATCTTCACGATCCTCGAAAACCGCCAGAAAGTCCAGTCCCCCGAGATCGCCGCGGAGCTGATCGAAGAGTCCGAGCTGGTGGACGAATACTCGAAGATCGCCGCCACCTGCACCGTCGAATTCATGGGCGAGACCTGCAACTTCTACGGGCTGCTCAAGCATATGGAAAGCACCGACCGGGAAGAGCGCAAAGCCGCCTTCCACGCCTGGGCGAAGCTGTACGCCGGCGTCGCCGGCCGGCTGGACGACGTCTACCACCGGATGGTCCAGGTCCGGGTCAAGATGGCCAAAAAGATGGGGTACGACAGCTATATCCCGTTTGCCTATTTAAAGCGCGGCCGCACCGACTACGGCCCCGAAGAGGCCGCCGCCTTCCGCAAGCAGGTGCTGGAGACGGTCACGCCGGCCGTCGCCAAGCTGCGGAAGGAGCAGGCGGAGCGGCTGGACATCGACAAGATGCACTATTACGACGAGATGCTCTTCCTCCCGGGCGGCAACCCCAACCCCCACGGCGACCGGGACTTTATGGTCAATATGGCCCAGAAGATGTACGCCGAGTTCTCCCCCGAGACCAGGGAATTCTTTGACTTTATGGTCGAGCACCAGCTGTTCGACCTCGAGACCCGCCCCGGCAAACGGCTGGGCGGCTACTGCACCTCGCTCGCCAAAGAACGGGCGGTCTTCATCTTCTCCAACTTCAACGGCACCTCCGCCGACACCGACGTCCTGACCCACGAGGCCGGCCACGCCTTTGAAGGGTACCTTGCCGCCCGCTGCATCCCGATCGACAACTGCTGCTGGTCCACCTCCGAGATCAATGAGATCCACTCGATGTCGATGGAGACCTTCACCTTCCCCTGGATGGAGCTGTTCTTCGGGGACGAGGCGGACAACTACCGTTCGATCCACCTGATCGACTCGCTGGCCGCGATGCCGTATATGTGCGCGGTCGACGAGTTCCAGCACCGGGTATTCGAGAACCCCGAGATGACCGGCAAAGACTACCGCAAGGTCTGGAAAGAGCTGGAACAGAAGTACCTGCCCTGGCGGGATTACGACGGGGAGGAATTCCTCGAAGAGGGCGGTTTCTGGATGCAGAAGCAGCACATCTTCATGTATCCCTTCTACTATGTCGACTACGCGCTGGCCCAGACCTGCGCCTTCCAGTTCTTCACCTGGATGCAGAAGGACCGCCAGGCCGCCTGGGACGGGTATCTGAAGCTCTGCCGCAGCGGCGGCACCCGCGGGTATTTCGACACCCTCGCCTACGCCGGCCTGGACAACCC
>CALXKG010000060.1 GCA_944388825.1 uncultured Clostridia bacterium
GAAGTGGACGAGATGCGGCGGCTGGAGGTCAAAAAGCTCCCGCCGGATATCGACTATCAGGTTATCGACGGCCTGCGGCTGGAAGCAAGGGAGAAGCTCGCCCGCGTCCAGCCCCGCCGCATCGGCCAGGCCTCCCGCACTTCCGGCGTCAACCCGGCGGATATTTCGGCGCTGCTGATCTATTTGGAGACGCTGAACCGTTGAGGGAATGGCTTATTTAACAATAACGTTAGGTTAACCGCCGTCATCTTCCGATATGCACCCACTTGAACAGCCGCGGATGCGCCGGAAGGAGTGGCGTTATAAGCGAAGCGAATAACGCCCATAAATGTTTTTGTGGCATCCCGCTGTCGCGGTGATGCCGACTCCTTCAGTCCGCTTTGCGGCCAGCTCCCTCGTGGAGGGAGCCTGTCGACGTGCGTGCTTATCGAAGGTTTAGCGTTTTAACGGCAGGTTGTTTTTATAATTGTTTATCAAATGACACAAACGACAAATTGCAGACCCGACAGGAGGCCCCTATGATCGACCAAACCTTTCTCAAAGAAAACCTGCTGGCTTACGGGCTTCCCTGCCCGGACGGCCTGACCGAAAAGCTGGACCGGTATGCCGGCCTGCTGGTCGAATGGAACGAAAAGATGAATCTGACGGCGATCACCGACCCGGAAGGGATCGTGGTCAAGCATTTCCTCGACAGCCTCCTGCTGCTCAAGGCCTGCCCCCTGCCGGAAGGGGCGTCCTTCATCGACGTCGGGACGGGGGCGGGCTTCCCGTCGGTACCGGTGGCGGCGGCGCGGCCGGACCTGCGCCCGACGCTTTTGGACAGCCTGCAAAAGCGGGTGCGGTTTTTGGAGGCTGTCTGCGGGGAACTGTCTATCCCCGCCGCCTGCATCCACGCCCGGGCGGAGGAAGCCGGCCGGACGGCGGGATATCGGGAACAGTACGACTGCGCCTGCGCCCGGGCGGTCGCGCGGCTTTATGAGCTCAGCGAATACTGCCTGCCGTTTGTCAAGGTGGGCGGCGTTTTCATCGCCCTCAAGGGCGGCGAGGTGGAGGCGGAGCTGGAAGAGGCAAAGTTCGCGGTCAAACAGCTGGGCGGGAAGATCGAGACGGTCGAGAAGTTTACTCTTCCGGGGGGCCTTGGCCGGTCGATCGCCGTCATCCGCAAGGTAAAGCCCACCCCCGCCAAATTCCCCCGCCCTTCCGGCAAAATCAGGAAAAACCCTCTGCTCCTGCCGGGAAAGGCGTAAAAGGGCCGCAAAGATCTATTTTCCCCGCGACCGGGTTTGTCAGGAAATCATTTCCCATCGTGTTATACTGGACTTGTCCCTGAGGGGCAGGAAATAGATGCGGGAGGCCCTGCCGCTCCGCAGGATTTCCCGCCGGGGGCCAAAGGAGGTATAAAACGGTGGGATTTTTCCGGAAAGACAAAGAGCGGGAAGAAGAATTTGCTTCCCCAAAAACCGCCGGCAGGGTGGTGCTCCTGCCGGTAGACGAGATCGCCCCCAACCCGGCCCAGCCGCGCCAGACTTTCGACTTGGAGGCGCTGAAAAGCCTTGCCGGCTCGATCCAGGTCAACGGCGTCCTGCAGCCGGTGTTGGTGCGGAAAAGCGACACAGGCGGCAAGCCCTATGAGCTGATTTCGGGCGAGCGGCGGCTGCGGGCGTCCAAGCTCTGCGGCAACGATACGGTCCCGGCGGTGATCCTCGATTCGACCGCCCGGCAGTCGGCCGTCTACGCGATCCTGGAGAATATCCAGCGCCGGGACCTGAACCTCTTTGAAGAGGCGGCGGCGCTGCGGACGCTGGTGGTCGAGTGGGGGGTGACCCAGGAGGAAGCGGCGGCCAAGCTGGGGATGGCCCAGTCGACGATTGCAAACAAAATGCGCCTGCTGGCCCTGTCGCCGAAGGAGCAGCGTTTGATCCTCGAAAACGGCCTGACCGAGCGGCACGGCCGGGCGCTGCTCCGGCTGCAGTCAGGCGAGGGACGGGAACTGGTGGCGGCGCTGGTCGCCGAAAAGCGGCTGACGGTGCGGGAGACGGAGGAACTGGTCTCCCGGCTGCTTTCCGGCGAGACGCTGGAGCAGATCACCGCGCCGCCCCCTCCCCCGCCTTCGGCGCTGCCGCCGGTACAGCTGGCGGCGGTAGAAAAGCGTCCCCGCCGGAAGGCGCGGAAGGTGCTGCTGGTCAAGGACGTCCGGGTCTTCCTCAACACCGTCAACCAGGCGATCGACGCGATGAAACACGCCGGCATCCCGGCCGAGTCGGAGCGGGAGGACCATGAGGAGTATATCGAGTACCGGGTGCGGATCCCGGTGCAGAAAACCCGCCTTGCCCCCGCCGCCAAGTCCGGCTGACAAAACCCGCCAAAAATGTTCCACGTGGAACATTTTCCCCCTGCGCCCGTTTGAAAATTGTTCCACGTGGAACAATTCCGGTACGCCGTGTACGCACCTTTAGAATCCCGGGCTTTTCCTGCCAGTCAGGAGTTGTCCGGGATTTTTATTTACTTAACCATACAAACTTTCCGGGCGTCCAACCGGCGCTCCGAAGACCGGCCTTCCACGGCCGGTCTTATGCGTGTGGAACGGGGAAGACGGCCGCGTCGGATATGGGATTGTCAAGGGGCTTTGCTCCTTGACCGGATGCTTAAGGCAGAGGTCGTTTGCTACGCAAACACGCGCAATCAATAGATTGCGACCTTTCGTCGTTAAAAATGTGGTTTTGTGCTTCTGCACAAAATGCGGGCCAGCCCGTATGGCCCGCAAGCATTTTTAATCAGTTTGCAGCGCAAACTAACTGCCTTAAGGGCAGCGACATAAACATCCAATGATCAAAAAAATAACGCGAAACGTTGTCATCCGGTGCGGATTGTGGTATAATACAAAAGATAGGCGGCAATCCCACCCCGGAAAATGGGCGGGAGATGCCGCCGGGACTTTTGAGAGAGGACATCGGTTTTGTATGGGGAAGATGATCGCGGTCGCCAACCAGAAGGGCGGGGTCGGCAAGACGACCACCGCCGTCAACCTGGCGGCCTGTCTGGGAAAACTGAAAAACCGGGTGCTGCTCTGCGACATCGACCCGCAGGGCAACGCTACCAGCGGCTTCGGGGTCGAAAAGCGGAAGGTCTCCGCCACCTCGTATGAGATGCTGATCGGCGAAGCGCAGGCGGCGGACGTCATCCTGCACACCAAATTCGACGGGGTCGACCTGATCCCCTCTTCTATCGCGATGGCGGGGGCGGAGGTCGAACTGGTCGAGCTGGAAAACCGCCTGGAACGGCTCAAACTCGCCCTTGCGCCGGTACGGGAACAGTATGATTATCTGCTGATCGACTGCCCGCCGTCGCTGGGGATGATCACCCTCAACGCCTTTTCCGCCGTCGATACGGTGCTGATCCCGACCCAGTGCGAATATTACGCCCTTGAAGGGCTGTCCCAGCTGATGGCGACCATCCGGCAGGTCAAGCGGATGTACAACCCCCATATCGAGATCGAAGGGGTGCTGCTGACAATGTACGACGGGCGCTTAAACCTCACCAGCCAGGTGGTGGGCGAGATCAAGCGTTTTTTCCCCGATAAAGTCTACCGGACGACCATTCCCCGCAATGTCCGCCTGTCGGAAGCGCCCAGTTTCGGCGAACCGGTCGTTTATTATGACCGCGGCTCCCGCGGCGCTCATTCGTATAATGAGTTTACGCGGGAATTTTTGAAGAAGAACCGGAAGAAATAAGGGTTTGATGGATCGTGCTTTGGGCGGGTGATACGGCCGCGGCAAAGAACAAAGGCAAAACTTCACAATCCCGCACCCGATCTTCCAGGCGGTGAAGAAGCGTATCGAAGACTGTGAGCTTGCCGAACAGTCTCATGCGTTTGGGGCGGGTGAGACGGCCGCGTCGTAAAAAATAAAAAAAGGAAGTGGGAATAGGAGATGGCCAGGATGAAGAAAGGCGGGCTTGGACGGGGGCTGGACGCCCTGTATGAGGACAACAGCGCGGCCTTCCCGGATGAGGAGAAGCAGGACGGGGTCAGGATGGCGCGGCTCTCGGCAATCGAGCCCAACCGCAAGCAGCCCCGGCAGAACTTCGACCCTGCCGCGCTGTCCGAGTTGGCGGAATCCATCCGGACGCACGGGATCCTGCAGCCGCTTCTGGTGCGGCGGGTCCCGGGTTCGTCGCTGGACGGGGAAAGCTACCAGCTGGTCGCCGGCGAACGGCGCTGGCGGGCGGCCCGGATGGCCGGCCTGTCGGAGGTGCCGGTCGTCGTCAGGGAGATGACCGAGGAAGAGGTGCTGGAGTTTGCCCTCATTGAAAACCTCCAGCGGGAGGACTTAAACCCGCTGGAAGAGGCGGAGGGGTACCAGCGTCTGGTCAAGACCTTCGGCCTGACCCAGGAAGAGGTCGCCAAAAAGGTGGGCCGTTCCCGCAGCGCAGTCGCCAATTCCCTGCGGCTGTTAAAGCTCCCGATGGATGTGCAGGCATTTGTCCAGATGGGCGATTTGAGCGTCGGCCACGCGAAGGCGCTCCTCTCGGTCCAGGATGAGTGGAAACAGTCACGGCTGGCCGAAAAGGCGGTCCAAAAGGGGCTGTCGGTCCGGCAGCTGGAACAGCTCTGTGAAGCGGCCAACCAGCCGGAACCGGACGAGGCCCCTTCCCCCCGGGCGGATCACTACTACGCCGAGATGCAGCTGGCGATGCAGAATGGGCTTGGCCGCCGGGTCAAGATCCACCTCCGCGAGGGGGACAAGGGGATGCTGGAGCTCGCCTTCTTTTCCAAGGAGGATCTGCAGGCGATCGCCGACCTGCTGGCGAACCTCCCTTCCCGGCAAAAAGAAAATCCTGCGGGAGAGGAAAACGAACTTCTCCCCTGATTGATAAGAAATGAAAGGAGCAGCCGATATGCTCGATATCAAATTTGTCCGTACCCATCCCGATGAAGTCAAGGAAAACATCCGGAAAAAATTCCAGGATTACAAGCTGCCGATGGTCGACGAGGTCATCCAGCTGGACGCCAAATCCCGCGAAGCCCAGCAGAAGGCCAGTGCCCTCCGTTCCGAGCGCAACAAGCTCTCCAAGCAGATCGGCGGCCTGATGGCCAAAGGCCAGAAGGAAGAGGCCGAGGCGCTGAAGGCAAAGGTCGCTTCGGAAGCGAAGGAACTGGAAGAGCTGGAAGTGCAGGAAAAGGAGCTGGCCGAGAAGGTCACCGCGATCATGATGAACATCCCGCAGATGATCGACCCGTCCGTCCCGATCGGCAAGGACGACAGCTGCAACGTCGAGGTGCAGAAGTACGGCGAGCCGGCCGTCCCGGACTTTGAGATCCCCTACCACACCGATATCATGGAGTCCTTCCACGGCATCGACCTGGACGCCGCCCGCAAGGTCGCCGGCAACGGCTTCTACTACCTGATGGGGGATATCGCCCGGCTGCATTCGGCGGTGCTGGCCTATGCCCGCGACTTTATGATCGACCGGGGCTTTACCTATGTCGTCCCGCCCTTTATGATCCATTCCAACGTCGTCACCGGCGTCATGTCCTTCCCGGAGATGGACGCGATGATGTATAAGATCGAGGGGGAAGACCTCTACCTGATCGGCACCTCCGAACATTCGATGATCGGCCGGTTTATCGACGAGATCGTCGATGAAAAGCAGCTGCCGATCACCCTCACCAGCTATTCCCCCTGCTTCCGCAAGGAGAAAGGCGCCCACGGCATCGAGGAACGGGGCGTCTACCGTATCCACCAGTTTGAAAAGCAGGAGATGATCGTCGTCTGCAAGCCGGAAGACAGTATGTACTGGTTTGACAAGCTGTGGCAGAACACCGTCGACCTCTTCCGTTCGCTGGATATCCCGGTCCGGACGCTGGAATGCTGCTCGGGCGACCTGGCCGACCTGAAGGTCAAATCGGTCGACGTCGAGGCCTGGAGCCCCCGGCAGAAGAAGTACTTCGAGGTCGGCTCCTGCTCCAACCTGGGCGACGCCCAGGCCAGACGGCTGAAGATCCGCGTAAACGGCGCGGACGGCAAGAAGTACCTCGCCCATACGCTGAACAACACGGTCGTCGCCCCGCCCCGGATGCTGATCGCCTTCCTGGAAAACAACCTCCAGGCGGACGGCACCGTCAAGATCCCGGAAGTCCTGCGGCCGTATATGGGCGGCAAGGAACTGCTGGTGCCCTGATTGCAGAGAAAAGGCCCCATTTCGGATGGGGCCTGAGACTGTCGAAAAACAAGTTTTTCGACAGAATAACATCCGGGCTGCATGCACTCCCTACGGTCGCACACTTGCCCGGATCAAGGTATTTTTTCCGCCGTACATGCCGCCGGAAAAAATGTGATT
>CALXKG010000061.1 GCA_944388825.1 uncultured Clostridia bacterium
GCGCCGGCCACCGTCCAGAGGGGGGAATGCTTTTCCGATTTGCCGCCCAGCTTCGGGACAGCCCCGGCCGCCAGCCCCATCACAAACCGCATGACGACCGTCGAAGGGGCCGAGGTGATCCACCCGCCGGTGACGTCAAACAGCCCCATCCCGATCGCGTCGGCGGCGGCTCCCCGCGCAGGCCCCAGCAGCAGCGCGGCCAGCAGGCAGAAGATGTTCCCCGCGTGCATCATCGTCCGCCCGACCGGCGTCGGGATCTCGATGTGCAAAAGGGAGGTCGCGACATAGCACAGCGCCGCAAACATCGCGGTGACCGCGACGTCGTAGATCGAAATCTTCTTTTTCTGGTGGGAAACTTTGGCAGTCATCTTCAAACAGCTCCTTCTATCATGCTCAGAGAAGCCGGTAGCGCTCGAACGTCGGCGTCGCCGTCAGCCAGGAAAGGCAGTTTTCCAGCATGACCCCGTACCGGGTGTCGCTGCCGTAGCTGAAGGTGGTGCGGGCGGCGATCTCGATAAACCGGCTGGCCCGTTCCATCGCCATCGGGAGGCTGTCGCCCCCCAAAAGCCCGCCGACCAGGACGCTGGCGAAAATATCGCCGGTGCCGGGGTAGGAGACAGGGACATAGTTGCAGTCCACCCGCCAGTACTGTCCCTGTTCCCGGTCGTAGCCGATGTTGGCGACATGGTCGTCGGCCATCTCGACGCCGGTGATCACCACGTCCCGGGGGCCCAGGCTGGCGAGCCGGGAGAGCAGCTTCCGCGCGTCCCCCGTCCGAAGCGGCGCGCCGGGGTAATCTTCCCCCAGCAGCAGGCAGGCTTCGGTCAGGTTCGGGGTGATCAGGTCGGCCACCGCTACCAGCTTCCCCATCTGCGCGATCATCGCGCCGGTCGAGGTGCGGTAAGGCTTGCCGTGGTCGCCCATCACCGGGTCGACGACGGCAAGGGCGTCCGGCCAGGCCTTGAAATAGTCAAGGCAGAGCCCCACCTGTTCCTCCGACCCCAGCCATCCGGAATAGACGCACTCAAACTCCAGCTTGAGGCGGCGGTAGTGCTCCAGCGTCGGTTTCAGCATCCCGGTCAGGTCCTGTACGACGACCTCCCCCAGCCCGCCCGTATGGGTGGACAGGACGGCGGTGACGACCGGGCAGACCTGCACCTTCATGGCCGACAGCACCGGCAGGATGACGGTCAGCGAACAGCGCCCGAACCCGGACAGGTCATGGATCGCGGCGACCCGCGGCGGCCTTTGCAGCATAGCGCATTCTCCTTTGCCTTTCCGGCTTTTCTCTGTACCCAGATTGTAGCAGATGGGGCGGCCCATTTCAAATCCCGCCTCCGCCGGACAGAAAACTGATATTTGTGGAAAGTTTACAAGGGCTATTCTAGCACGAATCGGTCCCTTTGGCAACTTTTTGCGCAAATTTCCCCTGTCCTGTACCGCCGGTTGGACGGTTAGGAAAACCTGATGAATTTCTGCCGCGAGTATATGCTGTAATTTGGGCATCCTGCTAAAACTTTTTGCGTTTTGTCCATTTTTCCGTCTCATCCGGGCGGCACAGGCCCTTCCCCGGCGCGAATTTTTATGAAGAATTGGCATTTTCCTTTACAAATCCGGAATTTCATGATACAATATATCCGAACGCCCGGTATCCGGCGGGAAAAACCGCCGTTCCGGGCGGGCGTGCAGCGGCGGCCTGAATGCGGGCTGCCGGAGGCGCGCGCCGGGGGAGGCGGGAGCCGCTCAGACCCCGGCTGCGCCGGGCGCGGGGTTCCCTGCGCCTCTTGAAGGACTCGGAGCTTTGCCCCTTGGGGCATCAGTTCCCTGAGAAACGGCGGCGGTGCGCGGCGGGGGAGGCGAACTCCCCGGGGCCGGTACGGCCCGGCCGGACAGGAACCGGACGGTTTAAAGTTGGGGAACCGCCCGGGGAATGGAAGGCGGGGCACGGCCTGCCCCGGGCGGGGCGTTTTCCCTGTCCGGGCGGCCGCCGTCCGGGAAGCGATTCCCGGGATCCTGGCGGGCCAGCTGGCGGCGTAGGGAGACCTTCGCCGTAAGGCGGGGCTCGTCCCTGTAAATTTTACCCGGGGCCTTCCGGGTCGATATAGATGGAAGGGCATACGATTTCCGTATGTCTTTTTTCTTTTTGGGCGAAGGCATGTCCACTTTCAGACCGGCTTCTGGGACCCCGTCTGCCGCCTGCCGGAATTATAAAAACAAAAAACGATTCCCGTAAAAAAGACGAAATCGCCCTTGCAATCCCCCTGAAAGTATCGTATAATAAAAGTGTATTTCTACTGTTTGGCAAAAGGGATGGTCACCGCAGATTATGATGAACTTTACTTCCCATTCACCCGCCGAGACTGAGAAGATCGGCGCGCAGCTTGCCCGGATGCTCCGGCCGGGGGATGTCGTCGCCTTCCGGGGCGGGATGGGGGCCGGCAAGACGGCCTTTACCCGGGGGATGGCGAGCGTCCTTTCCCCGGACGCCGAGGTGGCAAGCCCTACCTTCGCGCTGATCAACGACTACGGCGGCAAGGTGCCCTTCTGGCATTTTGATATGTACCGGATCACGACGATGGACGACCTCTATTCAACCGGTTTTTTCGATTATCTTGAGATGGGCGGCATTTTGGCCGTCGAATGGAGCGAAAACATCGACGCCGCCCTTCCGGACGGGACGATCTACGTCGATATCCGGATCACCGGGGAGGAAGAACGGGCCATCACCATCGGCAGCAGGAAGGGAGGCGGCGCAGGATGAAGATACTGGCGCTGGAAACGTCGGCCAAGACCGCATCGGCGGCCGTTGTCACCGAAGGGAAGGTGCTGGGGGTCACGTCGGTCACCGCCGGCCTGACCCATTCCCAGACCGTCCTGCCGCTTGCCGACGCGCTGCTGAAAGGCGTTTCCGCCAGCCTGCAGGAGCTGGACGGCTTTGCGGTCAGTACCGGCCCCGGGTCGTTTACCGGCCTGCGGATCGGCATCTCGGCGGTCAAGGGGCTGGCCCAGGGGCTGGGGAAAAGCTGCGCGGGCGTTTCGACATTGGAAGGGCTCGCCTGGAATTTCCAGGGGCTTTCGTACACCGTCTGCCCGGTGATGGACGCCCGCTGCGGGCAGGTTTACACCTCCCTCTTCTGGGTCAACGGCGGCGCGCCCCAGCGGCTGTGGGAAGATATGGCGATTTCTCTTGAAGCCCTCCGGGAGAAGCTCCAGTCGGTCGAAGGGGACGTGATGCTGGTGGGCGACGGGGCGGAACTGGCCTTTTCGGCTCTGTCGGGCAGCGGCAAGGTGCTGCTGTCCCCCCCGGCCCTTCGGTACCAGTCGGCCGCGTCGGTCGGCTTTGCGGCGCTTGCCCGCTTTGCGGCGGGGGAGACGGTGAGCCCGGCGGAGCTGCTGCCCGCCTATCTCCGGCTGCCGCAGGCGGAACGGGAACTGCTGGCAAGGGAAGCCGGGAAAAAGGGCTGATCCCCGCCTGTATGCCGGCCGGCTGCGGCTTGGCCGCCGGAAGGGAAGGACGCCCGGCCCATCATCCATTTGAAATCCCAAACATGAAACGGAGGAGTCATCATGCTGGCACTTGCATCCGATCACGGCGGCTTCGCCCTCAAGCAGGCCGTCATCGAACACCTGAAGGAACGGGGGATCGCCTATAAGGACTTTGGCTGTTATGACGAAAAGTCCTGCGACTACCCGGATGTCGCCCTGCCCGCCTGCGACGCGGTGGTCAGCGGGGAATGCGACAAGGCGCTGCTCTTCTGTGGGACCGGCGTCGGCATCTCGATCGCCGCCAACAAGGTAAACGGCATCCGCGCCTGCGTTTGCAGCGACTATTTCTCCGCCAAATTTACCCGCGCCCACAACGACGCCAACGCCCTCTGCCTGGGCGGACGGGTGGTCGGTCCGGGGCTTGCCATCGAACTGGTCGATATCTTCCTCGACACCCCCTATGAGGGCGGGCGGCACCAGCGCCGGGTGGACAAACTCACGGCCATCGAAGAGCGGGAACGCAATAAAAAATAAGCAGGCTTTATATTTTATCCGATCTACGAAAGGAACCAGGGATTATGGAAAACGTAAAAATTATGGATCATCCGCTGATCCAGCACAAGATCTCCCTCCTCCGCGACTCGTCCACCTCTTCCAAGGAATTCCGGGAGCTGGTCAGCGAGATCGCGATGCTGATGTGCTTTGAGGCGACCCGCGACCTGCCTCTTAAAGAGGTGGAGATCGAGACCCCCCTCGGCACCGCCCGCTGCAACATCTTAAACAACGTCAAGATCGCCTTTGTCCCGATCCTCCGGGCGGGGCTGGGTATGGTCGAGGGGATGCTGCAGATGATCCCGGCGGCCAAAGTCGGCCACATCGGCATGTACCGAGACCCCGAGACGCTGATGCCGGAGCAGTACTACTGCAAGCTCCCGCCCGACATCGCCCGCCGCGACGTCTACGTCCTCGACCCGATGCTCGCGACCGGCGGCTCGGCGACCGGCGCGGTCAATATCCTCAAAAAGGCCGGCTGCAAGAACATCAAGCTGCTCTGCGTCATCGGCTGCCCGGAGGGCCTCCACGCCTTTACTTCCGCTCATCCCGACGTGCAGGTCTTCTGCGGCACCGTCGATAAGGGCCTCAACGAGGAAGGGTATATCGTCCCCGGCCTCGGCGATTGCGGCGACCGGATCTTCGGTACCAAATAAGTCTGGACGGCTGACGCGGGAAGGCGACTCCCCGGCGGCCGCCCGGCCGCCATACCATCCGCAAGCGCGCCGCCAGCCGGGGACCCCGGTTGGCGGCTTTTTTGGAGGAAGGAGCTTTTATGGCCATTTTGTTTGACTTTAACGGCACAATGCTTTTTGACGAATCTTTTCAGGAAGCATCCTGGCGGCAGTTTATCGAGGGCAAGATCGGCCGCGCCGTCACGGCGGCGGAATTCCAGCGGGTGATCCATGGCCGCAACGCCGAATATTCCCTCTCCTACTTCCTGCAAAGGCCCCTTTCCCGCCCGGAGATCGAAGCGCTTGAGGAGGAAAAGGAAGCGATTTACCGGGACCTCTGCCTCCATAGCCCGGCCTTTGCCCTTGCCCCGGGCCTGGAGACTTTTTTAGACGGCCTGCAAAGGGCGGGCGTCCCGGCCAACATCGCGACCGCGTCCGGCTGGAACAACGTCCGGTTCTTTTTCGACCATCTGGGGCTTGGCCGTTGGTTCCCGCTGGAAAAGGTGGTCTATAACGACGGGACCTACCCCGGCAAGCCGGCCCCGGATATGTATTTAAAGGCGGCGGAAAAGCTGGGCGTCCCGATCGGCGACTGCTATGTTTTCGAGGATTCCGCCTCCGGCATCGAAGCCGGACGCCGGGCAAAGGCCAAAGGGGTCGTCCAGCTGCTGTCGATGGAGGGCGTCCCCGCCCTGCCGGGGGTCACGCTGGCCATCCGCGACTACCGGGGGCTTGACCCCGAAGAATTCAGATAAACCGGGCGGGCTGACCGCCGAAAGGGAAGGAACGCGCATGATCATTGATTTTCACACCCACTGCTACCCCGACCAGATCGCCGCCCACGCGATGGAGGCGATGACCGGGGCGGCGGAGGCCTGCCCGAAAGCGGCTTCTCTCCGCCCGGAATCGGACGGGACCCTTGCCCGCCTGCGGGAAAACGTCCACGCGGCCGGGGCCGACTATTTTGTCCAGCTGTCGGTCGTCACCGCCCCCCGCCACCAGTACAACGTCAACCAGTTTGCCCTAAAGGTCAACGCCCTCCCGGACGCCTTCGCCTTCTGCGGCGTCCACGGCGCGGCCTCCGACTCGCTGGAGGAACTGGAGCGGATGTACGACGCCGGCATCAAGGGGGTCAAGCTCCACCCGGACGAGCAGATGATCGACCTGGCCGACAAAAAGATGTGCCCGGTCTACGACCTGATCGCCGACCTCGGCCTGCCGGTCGTCATCCACTGCGGTTTTGACCCCTTTTCCCCCGACCATGCCCACGCCTCTCCCGACCAGATCTTAAAAGTCCGGGCCGATTTCCCGAAACTCAAACTGATCCTTGCCCACCTGGGCGGCTACCTGGACTGGGACGCGGCGGAAGAACTGCTGGCGGGCAAGGGGATGCCGATGGACACCGCTCTCGCGACCGCCGGCCTGCCGCCCGAGCAGGCGGTGCGGATCATCCGGAAAAACGGTGCCGAAAACGTCCTGCTCGGCAGCGACAGCCCCTGGGCCACCACCGCCCACGCCCTCCGCTACCTCTTAAATCTCCCCCTCACCGACCGGGAGAAGGAGATGATCATGGGCGAGAACGCCGCCCGGATCTTGGGGCTGCTGCCCTGAGGGGATCATCCCAGCGCCACATCCAGCGCCATCATGATCAGGAACCCCGCCATCACCGACAGCGTCCCATAGTCCGCCTTCCCGTCCAGCTGCGCCTGGGGGATCAGCTCTTCGACCGTCACATACAGCATCGCCCCGGCGGCGAAGGCGAGCAGCCAGGGCATCACCGGCCGCACCGCCCCATAGACCGCCGCCGCCAGGATGCCGAACAGCGGCTCGACAACGCCGGAAGCCGCCCCACGCCCGAAGGCCCTGCCCCGCGAAAGCCCCTCCTGCCGCAGCGGCAGCGAGACCGCCGCCCCTTCCGGGAAGTTCTGGATACCGATGCCCAGCGCCAGCGCCATCGCCGCCGAAAGCCCGCCCCCTTCCGCCGCCAGCGCGAAGGACAGCCCGACTGCCATCCCTTCCGGGATGTTGTGCAGCGTCATCGCGGTGGTCAGCAGCATGGTCCGTTTGCGGCCGCCGCCCGTTTCCGGCAGCTTCGCCCCCAGCGCCCGGTCGACCGCCATAAAGGTGAGGGTCCCGGCGAGCATCCCGCCCCCCGCCGCCAGCCAGCCGGGGTAAAGCCCCTCCGCCGCCTCGATCGCCGGGAGCAGCAGACTGAAGACGCTCGCCGCCAGCATCACCCCGGCCGCCAGTCCGTAAAGCGCTCGCTGCACCCCGGCCCCGACCGTTTTCCCAAAGGGCAGCACCGCCGCCGCCCCCAATACCGTCATCAAAAAGGTAAAGCCGGTCCCGCCGGCTGCCCAGAGTATCGTTTCCATTTGGCTCACACCCTTTCTCGCCAGTTTATGCGGGGGATGGGCGGCGGGTTCGGGCTGTTTTCCGTGCTGGCTCCGGCAGGCGGGCAGCTTCCGGGACCGGCCAGCGCGCGGCGCCC
>CALXKG010000062.1 GCA_944388825.1 uncultured Clostridia bacterium
AGTAAGGTTATTCAACAAAACTGAATAACCAAACAAGTTAAACTTTTGAAAAAACGGCTATCGCCTGTTTTTCCGACTCCTTCCGGCGCATCCGCGCCACCTCCCTCGGGGAGGGAGGCCGGGGTTAGCGCTTTCCGAAGAGTTGTTTTGTTCATAAGTAACAACTTAATGGGTAAGCACTGCCCTCTACATCCTTCCGGCATAAACAGGGTTTGGCATCAAACCCCGTAAACGATCATGTATTTGCCGTTCTCAATGGCTTCCTGAATCAGCCCGGTCACTCGCCGTACGCTTTCATCCGCCTCTTCCCACGGCTTTACGATTTCCAAAAGCACCGGCAGGGAAGAAGGGGGAACCAGCGTGACCGCGTAATGGTCGATCCCGTGGGATGGGCGGGAAAGCGTCCCCAGATAGGACGGCATCTTTATACTGGGGACAATCCATTCGTTTACAATGTCGTCGTCAACCGAGACGCAGCGGTATTCCTTTAGAAAATACCGGTAGGGGTCTGGATGGCCGGTATCCAGTAAAGCGTAATCCTGATCGGGATTGAAGGCATCGACAATCCCAAAATCGACACAACAGGGCATATTCCCTCCATCGCAAAAGCCCCGTCCGGGACGCCGGGCAGGGCTTTTTGTCAGACCGTAAACTTATTCCGCCTTATTCTTGCTGGCGGCGATCACCGCCGCTTCCAGCTGTGCGGGCAGCTGCTCATACCGGGCAAATTCCAGCGTGAAGGAGCCGGCGCCCTGGGTCATCTGCCGGACGGTGGTGGCGTAGGTCTGCATCTCGCTCATCGGCACCTCGGCGACGACTTCGGTCATCCCGTAGGGCATCGCGTTCATGCCGAGCACCCGGCCCCGCCGCTTGTTGAGGTCGCCCATGACGTCGCCGGTAACGCCCTCGGGGACGATGACCGACAGGCTCCCGATCGGTTCGAGGATAACGGGAGAAGCCTGCGGCAGGCCGTTTTTGTAGGCCAGCGCCGCCGCCATCTTGAAGGACATTTCGTTGGAGTCGACCGGGTGGTAGCTGCCGTCCAGCAGCGTCGCCTTCAGGCCGACCACCGGGTAGCCCGCCAGCACGCCCTTCTGGACGCATTCCTGGAGGCCC
The DNA here is from genome assembly GCA_944388825.1 of uncultured Clostridia bacterium. GTDB lineage: Bacteria > Bacillota > Clostridia > Oscillospirales > Ruminococcaceae > Faecivivens. Next base: position 1,117 of record CALXKG010000062.1, read on the forward strand.
TTTTCGACCGCCGGGAAGAAGTTCTTCGGGACCGCGCCGCCGACGACCTTCTCTTCAAAGACCAGCCCTTCGGAATCGCAGGGCTCGAACTCGATGACGACGTCGCCGTACTGGCCGTGGCCGCCCGACTGCTTCTTATGCTTGCCCTGGATCTTGACCGGCTTGCGGATGGTCTCGCGGTAGGCGATGGTCGGGACGTCCAGCAGGACTTCGACGCCGAACTTGGATTTCAGCTTGGCGACGGTGACGTCCAGGTGCTGTTCGCCCAGGCCGGAGAGGATCTGTTCCTTCGTCTCGGGGTCGGTGACAAACGAGAGGGTGGGGTCTTCCTCCAGGATACGGCCGATGGAGGTGGAGATCTTCGACTCATCCCCCTTGCCCTTGGCCTTGACGGCCATCGAATAGCAGGGCTTCGGGAATTCGGGCCTTGCCAGCGTGATCTTCCGGGCCGGGTCGCAGAGGGTGTCGCCGGTGTTGGCGGAGAGCTTGCTGATCGCGCAGATATCGCCGGCCGAGACCTTTTCGGTATCCTCCTGCTTTTTGCCGCGGATGTAGAGCAGCTTGACGGGCCGTTCGACGGCGCCGGTGCGGGTGTTGAGCAGCTCGGTCGCGGCGGTGATCGAGCCGGAGAGGACTTTGACATAGGACAGCTTCCCGACAAACGGGTCGGCGACCGTCGCCATCACATAGGCGCAGGTGGGCTTGTCGGGGTCGCACTTGACCTCGATCGTCCCTTCATCCGCCTCGCCCTCTTCCCGGGCGACTTCGGTGGCGGAGGGGAACATCGAGACCATCGCGCCGAGCAGGAGGGTGAGGCCCTGCTGCTCCTGGGCGGAGCCGCTGAAGACGGGGGTGATGGTGCCGTCGAAGATGCCCTTGTGGAGGCCCTGGACCAGCTCCAGCATCGTAAACTCTTCGCCCGAGAAGTATTTCTCCATCAGCTCGTCGTCCGTTTCGGCGACCGCCTCGGAGATCGCGCTGACCAGGCCCTCCAGCCGGTGGCCCATGTCGGGCATCTTGACTTCCTGGCGGGAGCCGTTTTCATAGGTATAGGCCTTCATGCCGATCAGGTCGATGTAGCATTTGACCTTGTGGTCCTCGATGTAGGGGACGACGACCGGGCAGATCTGCGCGCCGAACTTGTGGATCAGGTCTTCCAGCACTTTATAGAAATCGGCGTGGGCGGCGTCCATCTTGCCGATGAAGATGGCGCGGGGCTTGTGGAGCTTTTCCGCTTCCCGGTAGGCCTTTTCCGCGCCGACGGTCAGGCCGGATTTGCCGGACATGACCAGCAGCACCGTATCGGCCGCCCGGATCGCCTCGGTCTCGCCGAGGGCGAAGTCGAAAAGCCCGGGGGCGTCCAGGAGGTTGATCTTTGTACCGGAATATTCGATCGGGACAATAGAAAGGTTCAGCGAAGAAGTGCGCTTGATCTCCTCGGGATCGTAGTCGGAGATGGTGGTGCCGTCGGCGACCTTGCCGAAGCGGTCGGTCGCGCCGGTGCGGTAGGCCAGCGCCTCGACCAGCGTGGTCTTGCCGCTGCCGCCATGGCCGACAACGGCGATATTGCGGATGTTTTCCGCCGAGTACTGTTTCATAGTAAAATCAACCCTTTCTATTATCGGATAGCGGGCGGGACGCCCGCCGGTAGGATATGCAAATTATCTAAGAAAGATAAATCCGACAAAAGTTATTATAGCATAATTCACCACGACTTACAAGCGTTTTTGGCGGAAAAGAGACGGCGGGAGGTAAAATTTTTTGCGAAAAGTTTGGGGATTTTCGCCATATACCGGGAGGAAACTGTGACAGGACTGGGAACTTTTCCGTTTTCAGGCGGAAAAAATCCCCTCCCGGGGTTTAAGCGGGAGGGGGGAAGCGGTTTAATCCAGTTCGGTGTCGTGGCTCGCCCGTTCGGTTATGACCGTATGGACGAATTCCTTGACCTTCAGATGGGCCGGGTGGTTCTGGTAGCCTTCCAGCGCCGCCCGGTCGGTGTGGGTCGAGACGAGGCAGAGGTCGTACCCGCCGGGGGTGAAGTTTTCGGTCACGTCGGCGCTGAGCAGCCCTTCGACCTGCCCGATCAGCCCTTCCAGCTTTTCCTTCATCAGGGCCATGTTTTCCTTTTTGGTTCTGCCGCCGGCGGTATCTGCCAGCTTCCATAATACGATGTGGCGTACCATTTGATCTGTCTCCTTTTCTTGATTTTAATTGAACCTCACAGCATCCCGACGATATGCATAAACACCGTCGAGCTGACGACCGAGACCAGCGCCGTCACGCCGAACGCGGCCAGCACCCCCACCGGCGATACCCCGCCCTTTCTGGCGAGGGCGCCGTAATA
>CALXKG010000063.1 GCA_944388825.1 uncultured Clostridia bacterium
GCCAGCGCGTCGCAGCCGGCGTAGCCGCAGCCGCCGCAGTTGTTGCCGGGCAGGCAGTCCCGCACCTTTTCGATCGTCTCGTCCGACTCGACGGCGAAAACCTTGCCGGCAAGGCCGAGAAGCAGCCCGATGACCAGGCCGATCGCCGCCAGAACCGCCGTCGCGATGATGATAACCGTGATGATATCCATGACCGTTTCCCCCTTCCGTCAGACCAGCCCGCGGAAGCCGTAGAAGGCGATCGCCATCAGGCAGGCGGACAACAGCACCACCGGCATCCCCTGGAAGGAACGGGTGACAGTATTGTGGGCGATCTTCTCCCGGACGCCCGCCATCAGCACGATCGAGAGGGCAAAGCCGAGGGAGGCCCCAAAGCCGGAGCAGACGCTGGTGATAAAGTCGTATTCATTCTGGACGTTGGTCAGGACCGCGCCCAATACGCAGCAGTTGGTGGTGATCAGCGGCAGGTAGACGCCCAGCGCGACGTAAAGCCCCCGGCTCATCTTCTTCAGCACCATCTCGACCAGCTGCACCAGCGCCGCGATGACGACGATAAAGACGATGGTCTTCAGATAATCAAATCCCAGCGGGAAAAGGACAAACTGGTACAGCAGCGCGCAGATGGCCGACGAGACGGTGACGACAAAGACGACGGCGGCCCCCATCCCGGCGGCGGTCTTCAGCTGCTTGGATACCCCCAAAAAGGGGCAGAGGCCGTAAAACTGGGAGAGGACGACGTTGTTGACCAGCGCCGCGGTGATGATGACTAAGATCAGGTTCATTTATGCTCCCCCTCCTTTTTGGCGGCGGCTTTCGCCTTCCGCTCTTCCTGCAGGCGCTTTGCTTCCTCCGCCTTTGCCTCGGCCAGCTTCATGTGGTTTACTGCACAGGCGCTGCCGGTACAGCGGGCGCAGTTGCCGCCGCAGGCCAGCTCCTCGTGGGGGACGTTGGTGGCGGAGGGGAGCTTTAACTTATTCTGGATGGCCGACAGCACCGCCAGCACCAGGAACGCGCCGGGGGCCAGCACCAGGATCGAGACAGGGGTGTAGATCTCCGGCATGACCTGGAAGCCGAACAGCGTCCCGGCGCCGAACAGCTCGCGGATCGAGCCGATGACCGTCAGCGAGAGGGTGAAGCCCAGCCCCATCCCGACCCCGTCGAAAATGGAGGGGACGACCGGGTTTTTGGAGGCGTATGCCTCGGCGCGGCCTAAAATGATGCAGTTGACGACGATCAGCGGGATATAGACGCCAAGCGAATCGTATAAGCTGGTCACATAGGCGTGCATCAGCATCTCGACGATCGTGACAAACGAGGCGACGATGACGATATAGGCCGGCATCCGCACCCCGCCGGGGATGACCTTGCGCAGGGCGGAAATGAGGAGGTTACTCATAATCAGGACGCACATCGTCGAGACGCCCATCCCGACGCCGTTTATGGCGCTGGTCGTGACCGCCAGCGTCGGGCACATCCCCAGCATCAGGACCAGCGTCGGGTTTTCCTTGATGACGCCGTTGACAATCCGTTCAAGGGGTTTATTCATCCTTCACACATCCTTTCAGCTGAGGAAATTGGACGAGACAAACTGGAGCGCCCCCGCCACCGCGTCGTGGATCGCGTTGGTGGTAAAGGTCGCGCCGGCGATCCCGTCGATCTGGTCGGCGGAGGTGATGCCGGGGAACTGATTGATATAGCCTTCCTCCTCGCACTTTGCCCCATAGCCGGGGGTTTCGCTGTGCTGCAGGGGGGAGAAGCCGGTGACCGTCCCTTTTAAATCAATGCCGAGGGCGACCGTGATGTCGCCGCCATACCCTGCCCCATCGGTCACCGACAGGACATAGCCGATCAGGTTGTCCGAAGCGTCCAGCGCGGTCATCATATCGGTCACTTCGACGTTTTGGATGCCGGCGGCGGACAGCTGTTCCTTCGACCCTGCCAGCAGCTCTTCCGCCCCGTCTACCGCGCCGAAATGGTCGGCGTCCGGATAGACCGAGACGTAGGCTTCCGCCTGGGCGGCCAGCTGGGCCTTCTCGATCGGGCCAAGGGTCAGCTGGTTGACGATCGCCAGCAGCGCCCCCGCCACCAGCGTGATCGCGCAGAGGATCAGGGCGTTTTTGACAGGCGTTTCCTTTTTCATGCCTTAGCCCCTCCCTTCCGTTTCAGCCCAAAGGCCGCGGGGACGGTCGCCCGTTCGATCAGCGGAACGACGATATTCGAAATGATGATCGCGTAGGATACCCCTTCCGCCGACTTGCCGACCACCCGGAAAAGCGCCGTCAGGAAGCCCAGCAGCAGGGCGTACACGACCTGCCCCATGGGGGTGACCGGGCTGGTCACATAGTCGGTCGCCATAAAGAAGGCGCCGATCAAAAGCCCGCCGCCCATCAGCTGGGCCAGCAGGTATTCCCACCCGGGCATCCCCATACCGGTCACGAGGTTTAAAACCACCGCGAAGAGGAGGGTCGAGAGGATGTAAAGACCCGGGATACGGATGGAGATGACTTTTTTCACCAGCAGGTAGCCGGCCCCCGCCAAAATTGCCAGCACCGACGTCTCGCCGATGCAGCCGCCGTGGGTGCCGAGGAACATCTGGACCAGGTCGACGCTCTCCCCCGCTTTCAGGGCCGACAGCGGCGTCGCGCCGGCCACCCCGTCGTAGACAAAATTTGTCATTTCGGAGGTAAAGGAGATGAGCAGGAAACAGCGGGCCGCCAGCGCCGGGTTCATAAAGTTCTGCCCCAGCCCGCCGAACAGCTGCTTGACGACCAGGATGGCAAAAACCGCGCCCATCACCGGCATCCAGAAGGGCACCGACGCCGGGAGGTTCACCGCCAGGATCATGCCGGTGACGACCGCCGACCAGTCGGTGACCGTCACCGGGCGGCGGAGCAGCTTTTCAAATAAGAATTCGGTCAGGACGGCCGTCAAAACGCAGAGGGCGATGATGACCGCCGCCCGCCAGCCATTGTTGTAGACGCCGAAGATGCAGGCAGGCAGCAGCGCAAAGGCGACATCCCGCATGATCGACGGCGTGCCGGTCTCCGAACGGAGGTGCGGGGAGACCGAGACGTTGAGCATATTCATGAAAAGGAAACCCCCTTTTTGGGAAGGAATGAAGAATGAATCTTGAAAAATGAAGAATAGAAGAATAATGGATGGAAATGCCGCGCATTTCTCCATGTATACCGTAAGCGGGGCGCGGGAAGCGCAAATTTAGCGGCTGCCCCACCCAAAATAGCAAAAAACTTACGCCTTTTCCCCCGCTTTGGCCTTTGCCTCCCGGCGGAGGCGGTTGACCGACGCCTTGCCGTACTTGAACGACTGGGTCAGCGTCCGGTGGGCGGGGCATACGGCGGTACAGCAGCCGCACTCGATGCACTCCATCCCGTGGAGCTTTTCAAAGGTCTCGAAATCGTCGTGGTCGGCGGCCACCTGCATCATCTGGGGGACCAGCCGTTCGGGGCAGGCCGCAACGCACCGCCCGCAGTGGATACAGGGGGTGGATGGGTTGGCCGCCACCGGGTCGTGGAGCAGCGCAAGGATCGACGCGGAGGTCTTCTGCACCGGGATATCCAGGGTATACAGGGCGGTGCCCATCATCGGGCCGCCGGAGATCAGCTTTTCCGGATCCCCTTTTAAACCGCCGGCCGCTTCCATCACCTGCCGGTGGGAGACGCCGATCGACACCTCCAGGTTGCAGGGGGTGCTGACCCCGTCGCCCGAGATGGTCATCACCCGGGTGATCAGCGGGGTTGAACGGCAGACGGCGTTATAGACCGCAACCGCCGTCGCGACGTTCTGGACGACGCATCCGGCGGCGGCGGGAAGCATCGACGCGTTGATATCCCGCCCGGTGACCGCGTGGATCAGCATCCGCTCGCCGCCCTGGGGGTATTTGGTCTTCAGCGGCTGGACGGAGATCTTCGGATCGCCGGAACATTTCTCCGACAGAAGTTTGACCGCGTCCGGCTTGTTGTCCTCGATGCCGATGACCGCCCGGGCGTTCGGCAGAAGCCTTAGCATCACCCGGATGCCGCCCAGCAGCTCGTCCGGCCGCTCCAGCATCAGCCGGTGGTCGCTGGTGAGGTAGGGCTCGCACTCAGCCGCGTTGATGATCAGGAAGTCCACCTGTTCAAAGTTTTCCGGCGACAGCTTGACCGCCGTCGGGAACCCGGCGCCGCCCATCCCGACGATGCCGGCGTCCCGGATGATCGAAAGGATCGCCTCCCGGGAAAGGGACTGGTAGTCGCGCGGCTCCCCAAAGCCGTCCACCGGGGTGTAGAGCCCGTCGTTTTCGATGACGACCGCTTCCTTATACTCTCCCGATACGGTCAGCCGCGGCTCGACCGCCTTTACCTTCCCCGATACCGACGAACAGATGGCGGCAGAAATGGGGCCCGCAGGCTCCGCGATCATCTGCCCCATCCGCACCTGGTCGCCCGGGGCGACCAGCGGCCTGGCCGGCGCGCCGATATGCTGGCTGAGCGGGAAGACCATCTCCCCTTCCGGAAAAACCCTGCGGATGGCGCTTTTTTCCGCCAGTTCCTTCTCCTCCCGGAGATGGATGCCCCGCATAAAAGTTTTCAGGTTCATCAATAACCCTCTCTTTCGATGGCGCGTCGCCGCGCCAAAATAAACGGATTTGTGCAACCGGCAAAAAACCTGCCGCGCATTAAATATATTTTACCATACTCCGTCGGAAAAGACAAATGAAACCGGTGAATTTCGTATATTGTACCAAATTTGCCGGACGGTATTCATCCCTTTTGCCCCCGCCGGATGGAGGAAACACGGCCCTGCCAATCGGGCATTCTGCCGGGTTGAAAATGGAATATAAGGCAAAAGCCGCGTCCCACAACAGGATGCGGCTTTTATCTGTGACGCGCTCACTCGCTGCACAGCCGGTCGGCTTCCGCCTGCGGCAGCTCCAGGTCGAGCGCCCGCCAGTTTTCCCGGATGCGGTCGGGGCTGCCGCTGCTGAAAGCGGCAAACAGGTCCATCCCCCGGGTGAACAGCCACCGGAGCGCCAGCTGGGAGGGGGTGCAGCCCCTGCGGACTGCCATCGTCTCAGTTCTTCCCAGCCGGGCGAAGTTCTCCCCGCTGCCGTACCCGGCCAGCGACATCGGGTCCATCAGAGCTTCCCGCCTGTGGAAGTCGCCGCTGTGCCATTTCCCTGAGAAGAACCCTTCCGACAGCGCGCCGTAGGCCAGGACTGACACCGGGTTCTGCCGGTACCATTCCCGCTCGGACGCGGCGTCCCCGCCGGTTAGGGTGACGCATCGGTCGCCGAAGATATCCGCCTCCCGCCTCGCCAGGCTGAAATGGGGGCTGGAAAGGGTGAAACGGGCAAACCCATGCTGGACCGCATACGCCTGCTGTTCAAAAATCCGCCTTGCCGTCCAGTTGGAGCCGCCGATTGCGCCGACTTTTCCCTCTTTGACCAGTTCGTCCATCCATTCGGAAACCTCCCCTACCGGGACCGACGGGTCGTCCCGGTGGAGCAGGAAGCCGTCCAGCCGCTCCACCTGAAGGGCCCGGAGGCTTTCGTCAACATCCCTGCGGATGTCCTCCCGGGTGATCCGCCGCCGGACAACCGATAAGCCTCCCTTTTCATCCGGCGCCAGCACCGGATGGCCGCCTTTGGCGAGGATGACGACCTTGTCCCGGATGCCGCGGGAAGCGATCCATTCCCCGAGTATCCGGTCGGCCTCCCCATAGACCCGGGCGGTGTCGAAGGCGTTGCAGCCCGCCGCAAAAGCCGCGTCCAGCAGCCGCATTGGGTCCTCTTTCCTGCGTTCGATCCCGGCGCAGCCGTAGACCAGGCGGGAAACAGGTTTGTCGATGCCCTGTATCTTGCCGTATTTTTCCATTGGGTTTTCTCCTTTCCGGTCACGCGGACGGTTTGCAGACGTCGATCCATCCTTCCGGCCCCGCAGCGGCCTCCAGCTCGGCGATCGCCAGCCGGACGGCGCTTTTCCCGCTGCCGGCGGCGGGATAGACGGTATCAAACCGCTTCAGCGACTCGTCCAGATAGACCCGCACGCCGTCCGCCAGCGCAAACGGGCAGACCCCGCCCGGCGGATGGCCGGTGAGCGGCTCCACCTCCGGCCCGGGGATCATCCGGGCCTTTTCATGAAAGGTTTCCTTGAACTTGTGGTTGTCAATTTTGACATCCCCGGCGGCGACAATGACAGCCGGGCCGTCTTTCAGCAGGAAAGACATCGTCTTTGCGATCCGGGCCGGTTCGCAGCCCAGCGCGGCGGCCGCTTCGGCCACCGTCGCGCTGGAAACGCCAAACTCGATCACCCGTTCCTCCAGCCCGAGCGGCCGGAGGTATTCTCTTACTTTTTCTACCGACATGATTTTCTCCTTATTGATCTTCTTCCATATCCGGGACCGGGGCCGTCTGGCTGTCCGCCGGCAGCGCGTCCGGCGAGACCGGCAGGATGAACCAGAAATCGCTTCCCTTTCCGACTTCGCTTTCGACCCCGTACCGGGCGTGGTGCAGCTCCAACACCCCCCGGACGATCGACAGGCCAAGCCCTGTCCCGACCGCGCTGCGGCGGTGGACCCGGTCGATCTTGTAATACCGGTCCCAGACCAGCGGCAGCTTGTCCGGCGGGATGCCCTCGCCGTGGTCGATCACCTCGACCTTGACCTCCCCGTCCGATACCGTCTGACGGATCCGGATCTCCCCCGCGCCGCCCGCGTAGTGAAGGGCGTTGCCGAGAAGGTTATAGACCACCTGGGAGATGCGGGTGCGGTCGGCGTCGACATAGATCTCGGCGTCCGCCTCGACCGTAAACCTACAGCCTCTGGTTTCGGTCATTTTGGAAAACCGCCCGGCGGTGTCCCGCAAAAGCCCCGTCAGGTTAAACCGCTCGGGCTTGAGCGAAACCGCCCCGGCCTGGAGCTTGGAAAGGTCGAGCAGGTCGTTGACCAGGGAGGTCAAATGGTTGGCCTCGTCGATGATGATCTGAACGTTTTCCGGCGTATTCTCCCCCGGAAGATCCCGCATGACCTCGGCGTACCCGGTGATGAGGGTCAACGGCGTGCGGAGGTCGTGGGAGACGTTGGCGAGCAAATCCCGGCGGAGCTGCTCCACCTGCCCCAGCTCATGGGCGACCGCCTGGAGGGCCGCGTCCAGTTCCTGCACTTCCCGCGGAGCCGGCGTCCCGCAGGGGGTATAGTCCCCGCGCGGCAGGTCCTTTGCCGCCCGGCTGATCCGGATAACCGGCTGGGCGATCCGCCGGGAGAGGAAGGCGGCGACACAGGCCCCCGCCATCAGCATAAGCGCCGTCACCGCCACCAGCACATACCGGATGGTCTGGACGGTGGTGTTCAGGGGGGTGACGACCGAGTTGAGCAGCAGGATCCGCTCCTCCCCGTTTATCCCGTCAAAGATCTGCACATAGATGATGCTCTCCTTGTTCAGGATGACCGGGATGCCGCTCGGCAGCTGCTGCCGCCAGAAATCGGGGCGGTAGGCCTCTTCGGCGTCGCCGCTGATCTCCAGAAGGTAGGTCCCTCCCGCCTGGTCGGCGGCGGCGTAAAGGTAAAAAAGCCCGAACGCCCCCATCCGGTGGATGCTGCATTGGGGGAGGGTGTCGGCCGAGGAAATGACCTGCCCGCGGGAATCGACGACCATCGCGCAGAGCTGCCGCTCCGCGACGATGGATTCCAGCGTCTCCGTCAGGTCGCCGGAAAAAATGTGGGCGGAGATGTCCGCGCCGATATCCTTGATCTGGGAGGTGGTGATCGCCTTGTAGATCGATTCGAGGAATACGGTCTGCACCAGCCACAAAACCGCCAGCATCAGCAGGGTAAACAGGATAAACCCGCGGTTGAGCCAGCTGCGGATCGAACGGCCCCGCCCCGGCCGCAGCCGCTTACCCTTCAAAGCGGTAGCCGACCCCGCGCAGGGTGACGATCAGCCGCGCGTAAGGGCCGAGGCTGCGGCGGAGGAGCTTGATGTGGGTATCCAGCGTCCGGTCGTCGCCGTAAAAATCGTAGCCCCAGACGTTGGTGATCAGCGACTCCCGGGTCAGGGCGATCCCGCGGTTGCGGACCATGTAGAACAGAAGGTCGTACTCCTTCGGGGAGAGGTCCTTCTGCTCCCCGTCGACAAAGACCATCCGGGCGGTAAAGTCGACCTGCAGCCCCTCGTACCGGTAAACCTCCCGGGCGGGGGCCCTGGCGGCGGCCCGTTTGAGGACGGCGCTCACCCGCATCATCAGTTCCCGCGGGGAGAAGGGCTTGACGACATAGTCGTCTACCCCCAGCTCGAACCCGTGGATCCGGTCGTACTCCTCCCCTCTGGCCGAAAGCATGATAATCGGGGTCTGGACGTCGGACCGGCGGATCTCCCGGCAGGCGGAAAAGCCGTCCAGTTCCGGCATCATCACGTCCATGATGATCAGGTCGTAGGCCCCTTTTTTAAACATCCGGACCGCTTCCATCCCGTCGTCCGCCTCGTCGACTGTATAGCCGTCGAATTCGGCGTATTTGCGGATCATCGAGCGGATGTTCTGTTCGTCATCCACTACCAGCAGTTTGGGCATTTGATGGCCTCCTTTTTTGGAAGAATGTTGTAACTGCGGCCGCACCGCAGCTGTATAAGGTGAAACAAATCCGGCGCCGTTGCATATTTTCCCCCGCTATGCTATAATGCAAGACAGGAAAAGGGGGCGGGGAAATGTTCACCGAAAAGACCTATGAAAACGTCGATTTCCGGGACGCGGAGATCCTGGAAGAAAAGCTCGTCGGCCTTACCTTCATCCGCTGCGGGTTCCAGGGGGCGGACTTTGCCGGCATTACGCTGGAAAACTGCCGGTTTGAGCGCTGCGGCTTCCAGGGCGCGAACCTCTCCGGCATCACGGCGAAAGGCTGCGGGTTTATCGCCTGCTCCTTCCCTTATGCGGGACTGTTCGGCGCGGAATTCCGGGACTGCAAGATGCTGGGGTCAAGCCTTGCGTCCGCAAACCTCACCGCCTTCACGGTCAGCGGGGGCGACTGGCGGATGACCAGCCTCCCGGAAGCGGACTTCTCCGGCCGGAAGATGGAGGGCATCCGGTTTTGCGAAAGCGACCTGCGGGGCTGCCGGTTCGACCGGGCAGTCCTGCGGGGATGCGACTTTACCGGGTCGGATATCCGCGGCGCGTCCTTCCTCTCGGCCGACCTGCGGGGGTGTGTCCTCGAACGGCTTTCGCTTCTGGACGGGAAATTCAAGGGGGCGAAAATCGACCTGCGGCAGGCGGTTTTATTCGCCGAAGCGCTGGGCCTGCGGGTCGATGTGTAACCCTATCTTTTATCTTACCCATTTTTTGGCTTTTGCGCAAGAACTTTCACCAAAAATTCACGGAAAACGTTTTAGGAACAGCTGCCGGGGTCTGCGCAGCCCCGGAAGAAATAAAAAGGGCGGCTTTCGATACGATTCCGTCAGGTTAAGTAGTTAATAGATAACAGAAAGGAACCCATATGCAAAAAATGAACCAACCCGAGCCCGCGCTGCTGGCCGGCATCGACACCGGCGCATACGATACCGGGCATTCGATGGAAGAACTGCGGGAGCTGGCCAAAACCGCCGGGGCGGAAGTGCGGGGCATCTTCACCCAGCCCCGCCAGAGCCCCGACCCGGCGACCTACGTCGGCGGCGGAAAGCTCCAGGAGATCAAGGAATTTGCCGCACAGTCGGAGGCGGAGCTGCTCATCTTCGACGGGGAGCTCACCGGCACCCAGCTGCGCAATATTACGGAAGAGACGGGGCTCCGTGTCATCGACCGCACCAATTTGATCCTCGACATCTTTGCCGGCCGGGCGACGTCGGCCGAGGGGAAGCTGCAGGTGGAGCTGGCCCAGCAGAAATACCGCCTCCCCCAGCTGGTCGGCGCGGGGACGGCCCTCTCCCGGCTCGGCGGCGGCATCGGCACCCGCGGCCCCGGCGAGACCCAGCTGGAAACCGACCGGCGGCACATCCGGCGGCGGATCCAGTCGCTGGAGCGGCAGCTCCGCGAGATGGAAAAGGGGCGGGGGCTCCGGCGGCGGAGGCGGGAAAAATCCGGCGTGCCGGTGGTCGCACTGGTGGGCTACACCAACGCCGGCAAATCGACCCTTTTAAACCGTTTGACCGGGGCGGACAGCTATGTGCAGGACCAGCTGTTTGCGACCCTTGACCCGACCGCCCGGGAACTGCGGCTGCCGGACGGGCAAAGGGCCGTACTGATCGACACGGTCGGGCTGATCGAGCGGCTGCCCCATAATCTGGTTGAGGCGTTCCGCTCGACCCTTGAGACGGCGGCAGAGGCGGACGTGATCCTGGAAGTCTGCGACGGTGCGAGCCCCTATTTCCGCGACCATCTGAAGGTGACGGAAGAGGTGCTGGATTCCCTCGGCTGCGGCGGCATCCCGAAGATCACCGTCTATAACAAGGTCGACCGGCTCCCCGCTATCCCTTCGGATTTCCCGATGGAGGGGCGGCGGCACGCCTATATCTCCGCGCTGACCGGCGAGGGGCTGGACCGGCTGCTGCGGCTGGTGGCCGAAACCTTGTCCGAATCGGTCGCGGCGGTGCGGCTGATGGTCCCCTACGCCGCCGGGCATATCGCCGGGGCGGTCCGGGCGGAGGGCAGCGTCACCGCCGAGGAATACACCCCCGACGGCGTCCTGCTCACCGCCACCGTCCCCCGCCGGAGTCTGCACAAGTACCGGGCGTACCGGGTGGATGAGGCGGAGAAGGCGTATCCCGACTGATTGATGCCGTTTTTGGGTACTGCGTACCGTATATCTGTAAAGAAACAGGCGCCGGAACCCGGCGCCTGTTTGATTGTTTGAAATGAAACTTATTCCTCGATCATCAAAGTCGACAGAGTCCGTGCCGGGAACTGCGCCCGGATGACCTGCCCGTGGATGCGGAAGGCGTAGGACAGATCGTCGTTGCCCTGGTTGAGCGCGACGACCGCGAGGCTGCCGTCGGGGTTCACCGCGGCGGTCAGCTCCAGCTTCTGGTCGCAGCGGCTGAAGCCCACCCGCTTGGCCCCCGGCTGGATATACCGAGAGAAATGGCCGATGTAGTCGAAGATCAGATTGGTGCGGAAGGTGCCGTCCCCGTTTACGATCATCCCGGCGGCAAAGCCAAACGGGACATGGCGGGGGCCGCCGTCCTGGTCGACGCAGAATTTCCAGTCGATCCATTTTTCCATCCCGGCATTCAGGTTGCCGATCATGTCATGGGCGTAGGCGACCGCGTCCTCCTGTTCCACCGTCTCGGGCGTCTTGTCGCAGGGCATCCCCGGGAAACC